>CAZSEW010000031.1:0-7497 GCA_964606025.1 uncultured Candidatus Planktophila sp. | reverse complement strand
GATAACGGCCGCGTTCGCGGGGCGGGACGATATCTCCAATGATTACGAAGGTCAGTGCCATCAGCCCACCTGCGCCAAGACCTTGGACTGCGCGAGTAGCGATGAGCTGCGACATATCTTGCGCAGCACCTGCTGCTATAGAACCGAGTAAGAATGTAACGATTGCAAATTGAAAGACTATGCGACGTCCGTAGAGATCAGAAATCTTTCCATAGAGCGGAGTCGATGCCGTGGAAGTAAGTAGGTATGCAGTGACTACCCATGTGTAATGGTCTAGGCCATTGAAATCTTCGACGATGCTCTTAAGAGCTGTAGAGACAATTGTCTGATCAAGGGCTGCAAGAAGCATTCCCGTCATGAGGCCGCCGAGAATAATCATAATCTCGCGGTGTGAATGTTCCTTGGTGGGTGCGTTAGTCATCATAGATTGGTAAGTTTACCGCGTGAAATCAGTTATCGCCGAAAGCCTCGTAAAGACCTATGACAAGGGCAAAGTTCGCGCACTTGATGGTTTAAATCTAGATGTTGAAGAAGGAACAGTATTAAGCGTTCTTGGACCTAATGGTGCTGGAAAAACTACATGTGTTCGCATCCTGACAACTCTTTTGCGTGCAGACTCAGGAAACGCACAGGTTGCAGGAATCGACGTAATGAAGAATCCAGAGAAGGTCCGCGAAGTAATCGGATTATCTGGTCAATATGCGGCGGTCGATGAAATTCTTACAGGTTATGACAACTTGGTCATGTTTGGCGAGTTGTATCACTTAGGTAAGAAACAAGCGGTAGTTCGAGCAAATGAGCTCCTAGAGCGCTTTTCACTCACAGACGCTGCAAAGCGTCCCATTAAGACTTATTCAGGTGGAATGCGTCGCAGACTCGATCTCGCTGCATCTCTAATCGTTAAGCCAAAAGTTCTCTTTCTTGATGAGCCAACTACAGGCCTTGATCCTCGCGGTCGCCAAGAGATGTGGGGCGTTATTCAGGAGCTCGTTAAGGGTGGCGTAACACTTCTACTTACAACACAGTATCTTGAGGAAGCCGATCAGCTGGCAGACGATATTGCCGTAATTGATACCGGAAAAGTTATTGCCCGCGGCACATCTGATGCTCTGAAGAAGCAGGTTGGCGGAGAACGCCTTGAAGTTGTAGTCGAACAGCAACATGTTGCCAAGACTCTCGAGATTGTCTCTGCAGTAAGTGGTCATAAAGCATCACTTGATGAAGGTCTGCGCCAAGTTACCGCGCCAGTTTCAACAGGATCGGTTGCACTCTTTGAAGTTTTGAAGTCCCTCGATGCAGCTGGAATTCACGCCCTCGATGTCGGCCTTAAGCGCCCATCACTTGACGATGTCTTCCTTGCCCTCACAGGTCACGCTGCAGAAGTGAAGAAGGAAGAGGTAAACCAGTGAGAACTCTCAACGATATTTTCATCATTACTCGCCGACAGCTTCTTCTGCTCTCGCGAGTTCCAGAAGTCCTCATCTTCTCAACGATTCAGCCCGTGATGTTTGTGCTTCTCTTCCGCTACGTATTCGGAGGCTCTATCGATACCGGACAGCCTGGTGGTTATGTGCAGCTACTGATGCCTGGAATCTTTGTGCAGACAGTTGCCTTTACTCTCGCTGGAACTGCTTCAGGTCTTGCAGAAGATATGAAGAAAGGTCTCATCGATCGCTTTAGATCTCTGCCAATCTCTCAATCTGCACTCGTGATTGGAAGAACGCTGGGAGATTCACTTCTCAACATCGTCGTTCTAGCCGTTATGGGCGCCACCGGATATTTAGTTGGATGGCGACCATCAGGTGGGCTTATCAATGTTGCACTCGGTTTCCTCTTCCTACTTCTCTTCGGTTACGCGCTCTCTTGGGTCGGAGTCCTCGTTGGCCTCTCTGCAAAAGATGCCCGCGTTGTTCAGAATGTCAGCTTTATCGTGACGTTCCCTCTGACATTTCTTTCCAATGCTTTTGCGCCAACAACAGGTATGCCACGTGCCCTGCAGTACTTTGCAGAGTGGAACCCTGTGTCAACCATGGTTGCTGGATGCCGCGAGCTATTTGGACTTGAGAATCAATTTGGTGCAACTGCTGGATCATTCCCAAGTGAGAATCCGCTCATTACATCGCTCTTCTATATGGTGGTAATAATGGTGATCTTTATTCCGCTGAGCGTTCGCAAGTATCGCAATTACGCTGACTAAAAATGATTAAGCGTAGAACTCAGCAGCCTTAATTTCGACTTTAATTTCGCGACCGTTCGGCGCTGTGTAAGAGACCGTTGAACCGATCTCTGCACCCAAAACAGCTGATCCAAGTGGAGATTTCTCAGAGTACACATCGAGATCGCCAGAAGAGATTTCGCGTGAACCGAGAAGGAACTTCATCTCATCGCCGGCAATCACTGCAGTAACAACCATGCCCGCTCCAACTTTTCCATCTGCACTAGCTGGGGGAGTTCCGATGTGAGCATTCTCTAACATCTGCTTGAGCTGGCGAATACGCGCTTCCATCTTTCCTTGCTCATCGCGAGCAGCATGGTAGCCGCCGTTCTCTTTGAGGTCCCCCTCTGCACGAGCAGCTTCAATCTTCGCAGTAATCTCTTTACGACCTTCACCTTCAAGGTGTGCGAGTTCAGCAGCTAAGCGATCGGCTGCTTCTTGTGTTAACCACGTTTGTTGTGAACTCATAAGGAGTAATGCTACGGGATGGGAATTGATTAGAGAATTCGGCAGCTAGAAATACCTGCATTGACCGCAGGCGCACGCGTAGGAATAACGACATTTACCTGAACTGATCGTTTGCCTGCCGGGATTACTTCTTCAATCTGGCCAACGACGTTCTTCTCGTAATCGCGGGCGGTCAAGGTGCAGCTCACTACATCGGACCCATCGCCACGTTCGATAAGAATTCTTATGACAGGTTTGCGTGGATCATCAGTGGTAAACGAGATGAGTTCTGATCTCAATACTGGAGTGGATTGATAGAGGCCGGCCCAGAGCAACCATGCACCGCCTGCGATACCGAAGGCGATTGCGTAACGCTTCCAGACCTTTACAGGCTTGATTCCATAGCGATCGTTGAAATCGAAGTGTTCTGATTCATGTTGGTCTTGCTCCCGCGACATGGGAGAATCCTCTCATGACTGAAGATGTAGAAGTTGGTGTCGCTGGTTCCTTGACCATGATTGTTCTCTTCTCATCGGTCGCATTCTTGATGAGAAGTTTCTATAAGCGTTATCAGCGTATGAATAAAGATGGCGCAGAACGCGAGAACGAAGGCAGCAATTAAGAGAGTTCTACAAGGCTTCACAGTCCTTGTCCTGTTTTCAATATTTCTCGGATTAGGTTATTGGCAGCTCACTCGCGCCAATGAGATGCAGAACCCGAAAGTTGTTGCAGTTGATAGAAATGTTTATCCGCTGACAGAACTCTCTGACCCAACCGGCAGCGTTCCGGTAGATAGCATCGGCAAGTTTGCGACTACTGCAGGAAATTACATCGCAAATTACAAAGCCCCTAATCAAATTGATGGAGATGGCGTTGTCGCAGATTGGGAAGTTGTCCTTCTGCAGAATGAGACCGATACAGCGATTCTCGTTGTGCGCGGGCTGTGGAGAGATCGTCTACAAGAACCAAATATCGCAATGTCGAACCGGGTAGAGGTTGTTGGAACTCTGATGCCTCGCCAATTCGATGATCGCGCCGCGAACACGACTTCACAGTTGTCTCGCCTAGATAGCAGCATTCTTGTCAGTACAACGGATCTTCAGCTCTACGACGGATTCATCATAGCCACGAGCGAGAAATTGCGAGCAGCTTCTGTGGAGCGACAGAGAGTCCTTCCGCCGAAACTAACTTCAGGTGTTCCTGGGTATTACTGGCAACATATCTCCTACGTAGTTGTCTGGTGGTTCATGGCTGGCCTTGTCTTATGGATGCCGTTCTACAAGCGACGCGAAGATAAGTTATAGAGTTAGACCATGAGCCAGAACCCAATCAAGAGCCCTTCGAGCGCAGCACTTACGCGGTTCCGCCTCTTGGCTGTCCTGTGCGGCGTAAACCTTCTCCTTTTGATCTTCGCCTATATGCCTGCCAAATACTTATTTGATGCGATTGAAACGAATAAGTGGCTGATCGCCATCCCAATCGCTCACGGGTATCTCTACATTGTTTACATTCTGACCGCTCTTCAGATCGGAGTTCAGAAGAAGATGCGCTTTTGGACAATCGTCGTGCTCTTAGCAGCAGGGACACTTCCTTTTGCTTCCTTCATTGCAGAACGCAAAGTGGTAAAGAAGTACTCGTAAAGAATTATGGCGTGTCGCACCAATAGTCCGATTTAAAGGTTCTATCTTTTACGAGTCAGAAGCACCTTCCGATCTCTTCCCCCGTGAGCACCTTCACGAAGCACAATTAAAGAGAATGGTTTGGCCTTGGCTACTTCAAAGTCTGCTGCGAGCGGGAAGAGCAAAACTTCTCGAAAGACCTATGTTTTAGATACTTCAGTACTGCTGGCAGATCCCGGCGCCTTATCAAAATTTGAAGAGCATGAAGTCATCATCCCCATTGCGGTGATTGGTGAACTTGAAACTAAACGCGACCATCCTGAACTCGGCTACTTTGCCCGCGCCGCCCTTCGCGCTCTTGATGATCTGCGGATCGAACATGGTCGCCTCGATACTCCACTGACGGTGACACCAGAAGGCGGCACTCTCTCTGTTGAACTCAACCACACTGATTTAAGCACTCTGCCGCATGGCTTTCTGCGCGACGGCACCAATGATTCGCGAATCTTGGCGATCTCAAAAAATCTCATGTCCGATGGAAAGCACGTTGTTCTCGTTACAAAAGATCTGCCGCTTCGAGTCAAAGCATCATCTGTTGGCGTAGAAGCGCAGGAATATCTGGCAGAGCTAGTCTCCAATAGCGGCTGGACCGGAATTGAAGAGCTCTCTGTCGGACATAACATCATCGATGAGCTCTATGCATCTGATCGCGCAGATCATGAAGCGGCTCATAAGTTTCCTGTTCATACCGGAATCGTTCTCCACTCTGAAAAGGGGAGCGCGCTAGCCCGAGTTACAGAAGGAAAGCAGCTCCAACTAGTTCGCGGAGATCGCCAAGCTTTTGGTCTCCATGGGCGAAGTGCAGAACAACGAATCGCACTTGATCTTCTGCTCGATGAAAGTATCGGAATCGTCTCGCTCGGCGGTCGTGCCGGTACAGGTAAATCAGCGCTCGCTCTCTGCGCCGGACTTGAAGCGGTGATGGAGAAGCGCCTCCATAAGAAGGTCGTCATCTTCCGCCCGCTATATCCAGTCGGGGGACAAGAGCTTGGCTACTTGCCAGGCAGCGAAGGCGAGAAGATGTCGCCTTGGGCGCAGGCGGTCTTCGATACTTTGGGCGCACTCGTTAGCCAGGCGGTCATCGATGAAGTTATCGACCGTGGGCTGATTGAAGTTCTGCCGCTGACCCATATCCGTGGGCGCTCGCTCCACGATGCTTTTGTGATCGTGGATGAGGCGCAATCCTTGGAACGCGGCGTACTGCTGACCGTCCTCTCCCGTATCGGCCAATCCTCACGCGTTGTCCTGACCCACGACGTTGCCCAGCGCGATAACTTGCGGGTTGGGCGCCACGATGGCGTGGTAGCGGTGGTCGAAACGCTCAAGGGCCACCCGCTCTTCGCCCATGTGACCCTGACCCGATCAGAGCGCTCGCCGATTGCAGCCCTGGTAACTGAGATGCTCGAGGGGCCGCAGGCTTAAGGAATTTACCCCCTATTTAAATCTCACAGTCACAAATCGGACATTTAGGACTTTGCCCTAGCTGACCTGCGCTTTTACCCATCCACAGCTCCATAGATTTCTGTGAATTTGCGACCCACGCAGGGCAAAATTTGCGACACCCCCTCATGATTGCAACTCTTTACCCATTCCCCACAGACCCCTAGACCCCTCAAGCTAAAGGAATTTAGCGAGGTTGATGGGTCATGGTTCGAGACAGTTCGAGAAAGAAAGGAGCAGTGATGAAAGAGTTATCGGCAGAAGCTTTTGTTAGAACTAAGGCAGCCCTTCAGCAGTTCTTCGCTGCCCTGCTCTCGCTGAAGATCTCAAAGAAGAATGCGCCAGCTCTGTGGGCGGTTATCGCTTCCATGATCTTCCTCGGCACAGCACAGCCAACGGCCTACGGTCTGGAATTTCCCATGACTACCCGTCTGGCACTTCCTGACTCAAAGAATCTGACAAGTAAGAATTTAACGGTCAAGAGCGGTCTGCCAATGGTCTCGCTCTCAAGCCAGATGTCTGAGATGGCGATCGTTGCTGACCTCAGCCGCCAGGTTGAACTTGCCCGCACAAAGTCAGGTGCGAAGAAGGTGGCCCGCGAGATTATGAAGAGCGAGTACAAGTGGGGCGAGTATCAATACACCTGCCTCAACAAACTTTGGACCAAAGAGAGCCACTGGAATTACAAGGCACATAACCGACGTTCAGGTGCCCACGGAATTCCTCAGGCACTACCTGCAATCAAGATGGATGTTGTCGCAGATGATTGGCGCACAAACCCAGTTACTCAGATTCGTTGGGGACTTCGCTATATCGATATCCGCTACGAGACCCCATGCCGCGCATGGTCAAAGTTCACTCGTAGCCGTTACTACTAATTTTCTGGCTTGATGCCGATTGTCAGTGGTCGCATAGTTTCTGCAAAGAAATCATTTCCCTTGTCATCGACAACGATAAATGCAGGGAAGTCCACGACATCAATCTTCCAGACAGCTTCCATTCCTAGATCTTCAAAGTCGAGGACTTCAACTTTCTTAATGCAATCTTGAGCAAGGCGAGCAGCTGGGCCGCCAATTGAACCGAGATAGAAACCACCATGCTTTGCACATGCATCGGTGACTGCCTTTGAACGGTTTCCCTTAGCGAGCATGACAAATGAGCCACCATTTGCTTGGAAGTAATCAACATAAGAATCCATACGGCCAGCAGTTGTCGGTCCAAATGAACCAGATGCCATTCCTGTCGGAGTCTTTGCTGGACCTGCGTAATAAACAGCGTACTTCTTCATATATTCAGGCATCGGTTTACCAGCATCGAGCATCTCTTTGATTCGAGCATGGGCGATATCGCGAGCAACAACGATGGTGCCGGTCAGTGAGACTCGAGTCTTCACAGGGTGCTTGGAAAGCTCTGCACGGATTGCATCCATTGGCTGATTGAGATCGATAGACACAACGTTGTCGTTGAGGTGTTCATCAGTTGTATCTGGAAGGAAGTGTGCTGGTTCGGTTTCTAGCTGCTCGAGGAAGATTCCATCCTTTGTGATCTTCGCTTTCGCTTGGCGATCTGCAGAACAAGAGACTGCGATAGCGATAGGAAGGGATGCTCCGTGGCGCGGCAAGCGAATAACGCGGACATCGTGGCAGAAGTACTTACCGCCAAACTGTGCGCCAATGCCTAACTTCTGGGTCAACTTAAAGACTTCTTCTTCCAAAG
>CAZSEW010000030.1:0-7729 GCA_964606025.1 uncultured Candidatus Planktophila sp. | reverse complement strand
GTTGGTTCATCTGGACTCGGAAACCATCTTGGGTTGATGTGATGATGGCACCTGCTGAAGTGAGCTTTTCCAGCATGACCTCCATATGTTCTGCGCGTCCGCCATGGATGGTGATGTCGCCTTGTGTCATTGCTGCTGCAAATGCCCAAGTGCCGGCGATGATTCGATCAGGAATAGTTGTGTGATCTGTTGGAGTTAGCTTCTCTACACCGGTAATTGTGATTGTCGGTGAGCCGAGACCGTCGATCTTTGCGCCCATTCCGATGAGAAATTCTCCAAGGTCTACAAGATCAGGTTCGCGTGCTGCATTATCGATAACTGTGACACCCTTTGCAAGAACCGCTGCAGTCATCAGGTTCTCTGTTGCACCTACTGATGGAAAATCTAAATCAATTGATGCGCCAGTAAGACCTTGTGGTGCTTCAGCAATCACATAACCGTGTTCAACGTGTGCGGTGGCGCCCAGTGCTTCAAGACCTTTGATATGGAAATCTAAGCCGCGTGAACCAATTGCATCTCCACCAGGGAGTGCGACTTCAGCTTTTCCGATGCGAGCAACGAGGGGTCCGAGAACATTGATCGATGCACGCATCTTTCTTACGAGATCGTAATCTGCTCGATGAGCAGGAGCTTCAGGTACATCGATTGTGATGACATCGCCAGTGCGCACAACGGTGCAGCCAAGACGAGTAAGAAGGTCGGCCATGATGTCGACATCAGCGATATCTGGAACGCTTCTGATGGTCGATTTACCGACCGCTAAGAGCGATGCTGCCATCAACTTGAGGACTGAGTTCTTAGCTCCTGTGACAGTTACTTCGCCGACGAGGCGGCAGCCACCGGTGATCCGGAAGCGGTCGAGGGACGAAGATGCCATATCCGAATACTACTTATAGGCTACGGACATGGTTAATTTAACGCGTATTTACACAAAGACAGGCGATGACGGAACTACATCTCTCGGAGATATGAGCCGTACATCAAAGAATGACCCGCGTTTGGAAGCATATGCAACAGTTGATGAAGCTAACTCGACTATCGGCGTAGTGCTCGCAACAGATGAATTAACCGAAGAAGTTCGCGCACTCTTGGTACGAATTCAAAACGACTTATTCGATGTCGGTGCAGATCTTTGTACACCAGTAGTCGACGCACCAGCATTTGAACCACTTCGCGTTCTTGAATCACAGATTGTCTATCTAGAAGAGGCGATCGATAAGTACAACGCTAATCTTGAATCACTTCGTTCATTCGTTCTGCCATCAGGTACACCTGCAGCAGCGCACCTTCACGTAGCGCGCACAGTTGTTCGTCGCGCAGAGCGTTGCACATGGGCTGCAATTCACGCATTTGGTGGGGGAGTAAATCCACTGACTGCCAAGTACCTCAACCGTTGTTCAGATCTCCTCTTTGTACTTGCACGCTATGCAAATAAAGAGATCGGCGATCAGCTCTGGGTCCCTGGAGCTAATCGCTAGTTCAAGCTATTGAGATGCGCTCTTGCGACGCTCTCTTCTTCAGGAAATACAAAAATTCTCGGGCCATTCTTGGTCTGAGTAAGCGTTGCCTTAATTCCAACTGCAATTAACTTCTGTCGCAGAATCTCACCTTCAATGTGATTTGTTGGAGACGCAACGGGCACGAGCATTCCGTATTCATCATCTGAACCGGCTATTGGAGTTCTTTCAACGAGAGATTTACCCCGAGCCATCGTCCACTTAAGCATGAAGATAAGAAAGAGAACAACGGGAAAACCTGCAAGGCTCATGAAGAAGAGATAGTTATTGGTCCCGCCTAACATCTACTCGCTCACTGTCTCTTTAGGTACTTCTGCCACCTTGGAATATGTCGAACCTGATGCGCCCTGTGGTTTCGGATCTTGGTGGCAGACAACCTCAATATCTGTAATGAATTCAAGGGTTTCAATAGGCTCAGGCGATACAAGCAGAATAGTCTTAATTTCAAATGGAGAGCTTGTGCCGACAATCGTCTTTAGCTTTCCGAGGAGCACTTTCTCTTTAGAGTAAACGTTGGAATCAACTTCCCACCATTGGCAGCCAGGTTCAGCTGCAACCTGAACTGCGCCACAGACAAACTTCTTACAATTCTTTACCTGATTGGCAAGAGAACGCTTTGCAGAGATAGCCGACACCAATTGCTTGCTAGTAGGAACTCTGGCGTAGACGCCAGATTCGAAGGCGAAACCTGCAGGTGGCCACTTGGGCGAGGGAGAAATTAGAACCTTCGGCTTTGGCTTGGGTGTGGGCTTCTTTGCTGCGTAAGAGCTATCGAGGGAAGCGACCGAGGAAAGTAAGAGCGAGATCGCGAGAAGTGAAGAAGCCTTCTTTAATCGCGCTCCCATTTGAAGCTGCGAATTGCCCAGATCAATCCCAATACGAGCCATGCGACAATAATGGCAAAGGTTGGCCCAGTTTCCCAATCGCCGGCAACTTCACGCGTAGCAAATGAGTCAGGGAGGAATATTGAACGCGCTCCTTGCGTCATCCACTTCAGAGGGAAGATTGCAGCAACTTGCTGCATCCACTGTGGCAGATCGGTGAAGATAAAGAAGACACCACTAAAGAATTGAAGAACGATAACAACAGGCGACACAACAGCAGATGCACCACGACCACTCTTTGGAACATTAGAGAATGCAATTCCAAGAACTGTGGAACATGCGCTACCGAGTACCAAGAGAGCTGCGAGCAGTAACCACTTCTCGGCAGTTGTGGGCAGATTAACTCCGAAGAATGCAACACCTGCTGCAAGCAGTAGAGCAACTTGGATAAGCATGCTCAGCGTTACAAGAATAGCTTTGCCAACGAAGTAGCTACTTGCCGGCATTGGAGTTCCACGTAAGCGCTTTAGGGTTCCGAAGTCACGCTCCATAGGAATCATGATTGCAAGTTGCTGAAAGCCTGTATTTACAAGGCCTGAAGCGATCATCCCGGCGACGAAGTACTGGCTGAAGGTAACCCCATCTGCAATATCTTCAGAGAAGACTGAGCCGAAGATTGCGAGCAAGATCAGAGGAAAGAGCATTGTAAAGACAACGGATTCACGCTGTCGCATAAATTGTTTAATCTCTAATTTGCCGCGTTCAAGACCGATGGAGATTGCGTTTGGATTAGACATTGAGATCTCCAATCATCTGCAAGTAGATATCTTCAAGAGAAGCTCGCTTAACGCTGAGCTCTGGAACTTCTCCACCAAATTGAGAAGCAAGGTTCTGGACAAATTGTGTTGGCTCTGCGCTCTGGGCTGTTTTTACCTCTGCGCCATCACGCCAAGAAATTGTCGCAAGTGATGTTGCTCGTCCACCAAGTTGAGCAGGAGTTGATACTTCGATGATTTTGCCGCGGTTAATGACAGCGACGCGATCTGCAAGCGCTTCAGCTTCATCGAGGTAATGGGTTGTAAGAAGAATCGTTGCGCCTTCATCGCGAAGTTTGCGAATCAGTGCCCAGAAAGCTCTTCGCGCCTCAGGATCAAATCCAGTTGTAGGCTCATCAAGAAATATCAATTCAGGATTGCCGATAATTCCAAGGGCCACATCTAAACGTCGACGCTGACCGCCCGAAAGTGTGCGACCTAGAGCGTCTGCCTTCTCGGTTAATCCAACAAGCTCAATGACTTCGCGAGGATCTTTTGCGCTCTTGTAATAATGCGCGAAGTGCGAGACTGATTCATAGACAGTTAAATCACCGGCATCACTGGTCGATTGCAGAACGATTCCAATGCGATCGCGCCAGGCTTGTCCGGCAGCGCCCTTTGTCGATGGATCAAATCCCAAGACTTGAACATCACCTGAATCCCGATCTCGGAAACCTTCAAGGATTTCTACAGTTGTTGTCTTACCTGCGCCATTAGGCCCAAGGAGAGCGAATATCTCGCCCTTCTGAATAGATAAATCAACGCCAGCTACAGCAATATTTGAGCCATAACTCTTGCGCAGACCCGAAACGCTGATAACTGTGCTCATATGGCTATCTTGTCACTTTCACTGCAAAAGTGCGAGAAAATAGCGCCATGAGCCCGCGTAAGAATTATCCAAAGAATCGCCGGCCAAAGAGCGGTGATGATGAAGCAATTCACATCGCATCAAATCAAAGTTTTGAAGAAGATGAGAATGGTCTTTGGATTGTCAGAAAGTTAACTGGCTCTGCTGCAAATAAACCTTATCGATGCCCAGGATGCGATCAAGTAATTCCGATGGCAACGCCGCATACCGTTGCATGGCTTGATGGAGATGAAGATAACCGTCGTCATTGGCATAACGCATGTTGGACCAAGCGAAATAATCGACGTCCGCGAACAGAGCGCACCCGCAACGCACCGCGCTATTGAGTGTTACCCCTAAATATTTAACTAAGGCGGCCCTTTAGCAGTTTAGTTAAACGAATAATTAAATTATCACTTCCATTTGTTCGTGAGAAGCTAGTAAATGCAATCGGCAGCTGAAAGCGTGCACGAACAACGGTGCGAGGATAAGTAAATTCGAGTATTCCTTCTGGTCCATGAATGCGACCATAGCCGCTATCTTTCACGCCACCAAATGGAACGGCATCGACTGCTGCAAACGAAATCACTGAGTTAATCGCAACCATTCCTGTGTGCAATTGGGATGCAATCTTCTTTCCTTCGCGCTTAGACCAGACAGACGCACCTAGTCCGTAACGAGAAGCATTGGTGAGTTTGATGGCTTCAGCCATATCTTTAACACGATTGATTGCAATCGTTGGGCCAAAAGTCTCCTCTGTCATGGCAATTGAATCCTCAGGAACTTCTGCCAGCACGACAGGTTCGACAAAGGGAGCCTTTACTGAATCTGATCCACCCATCAATACCTTTGCACCCTTAGCAATGGCATCATCGATATGGCTCTGAATAATGGGAACCTGCTTGGGCATTGTTGTTGGGCCGTACTTACCTTCACCTGGTGCACCAGGGCGGATATCTCGTGCAATCTCAAGTACCTTTTCAATAAATTGATCGGCAACTCGTTCATCAACATAAACACGCTCGGCACCGATACAAGTCTGTCCTGCATTGGAGAACGCTGACCAGACTGTGGCATCTGCTGCGCGCTTGATATCAGCGTCATGAGCGACGATTACTGGGTCTTTTCCACCGCATTCCAAGACAACGGGCGTCATTTGCGCCGCACATGTTGCTGCAACAATCTTTGCTGTTCTAGTTGATCCTGTAAATGCCAACTTATCTACGCCGCTTTCGCAGAGGAACTTTCCAGTTTCACCGAGACCAGTGATGCAGATAAAGACATCGCTGAGCAGTGATGAATCAACGAAGCTCTGCGCCAGATATTGACCAACTCCCGGTGTGTACTCACTTGGCTTGAAAACAACGGTATTTCCAGCAGCAAGTGCATATGCAATCGAACCAAGCGGTGTAAAGACGGGATAGTTCCAGGGACCAATAACACCAACGACTCCGACCGGAGATCTCTCAACAGTTGCAGACATATTGGCCATTAAGAGGCCAGGAGATCTATGAGATGTGCGCATGACAGATTCTGCATGTCGTGCAGCCCATGCGATATGTCCCGCGGCAAGTGCTGCTTCTAGCTTTGCATCGCTGACGGGCTTTCCCGTTTCGAGTGAAACTAGAGCTGTTAACTCGTCGATATGTGCGAGTAGGTGATCACTCCACTTTAATAAAACCTTGCGGCGTCCGTGAAAACCAAGTGCTTGCCAGTGATCAGATGCGTTGCGCGCAGTTGCAACTGCTGCACGTACCTCGGACTCGTTCTGCTGAGGATAGAGACCAACAACTTCTCCAGTTGCAGGGTTGAGTGATTCAAATACCGCATCTTTTGATTGAGCCATAAGGCAAGACTAGACTGCAACTATGCCGGAACCAATCCGCCCCAGCACAATTCTTCCTGGGCTACGCACACCATTTACGGTCACTACTGAAGATGGCGAAGTTCTTATCGGCGAAGTCAGCGCACCACTAGAAAACTCCACTGCAGCGATTCTCTGCTGCCATCCAAACCCAACTGGGGGAGGAATGATGGATAGCCACATCTACAAGAAGGCTGCCAACCGCTTACCTGCAATGGCTGGAATCACCGTAGTTCGTTTTAATACTCGCGGCACAACAAGCGAGGCAGGAACAAGCACTGGCAGTTATGACAATGGCCGTGCAGAAAAGTTCGATGTTGAAGCGATGATCAAATATTGTTTTGAGACTCTTGGACTTACCGAGCTCTGGATTGTTGGTTGGTCTTTCGGAACAAGTATCGCCATTAGCCATGCACGAGATCCACGTATCAAAGGGCTCATTCTCCTCAGCCCAACTTTGCTCGACATTGTCGATGGTGACCTTGAGTTCTGGGCAGCAGATGGTCGCCCTGTAATTGCACTTATTCCTGAACATGATGATTACTTAAAGCCAGAGCAGGCTCGTCAACGTTTTGCAGTTATTCCACAGACGCAATTGATTGCAGTAGATGGTGCAAAACATCTATGGGTGGGCGAACCATATGTCCATAGAGTATTAACTGAAATTACTCAGGTAGTTGCACCAGAGCGCTTACCGTTGCCAACAGAAATCTAGGATTTTTCAGCGCGAGGAATAACTACTTCATCGAGAATTAAGATGATTGAAGCTGCTACGGGAACTGCAAGCAATCCACCAACAAGACCTAGAAGTGAAGTTCCGATGAGCGCCGAGATGATTGTTACCGCCCCCGGAACTGCCAAAGCACGCTTCATAATCTTTGGCGTAAGGATGTAATTCTCGATCTGCACATAGACGACATAGCCAATGAATGCGATAACACCAATAGAAACTGATTGGGTAAGTGCAATGATTGTGTAAATCGTGCACCCGATAAAGTGTCCAATAAGCGGCACCAAACCACAGACAAAGATAATGATGCCGATAGCAATTGGAGATGGCAGTCCAAGAACAAGTGCCATCAGAGTCATGAAGATCGCTGCCATGGCCGAGACAAGTATCTGACTGCCCACAAAGGCGCCAACGCGAGCGATTATTGCTTCTGTAAGAAGTGAGACTCGATCACGACGGCTTACAGGAACAAGCTTTAAACCAAGGTCAACAGCCTGTGGCAAAGATGTGATGAAGTAGAGAGTCAATACAAGAATAGTAAGTGCGGTAAATGTGCCTGATAGAACGCTTTTGCCCACGCCAATTACCCCGCCAAATGCCGAGATGAGCAGCGTTCCATCTGAAGTAACAGAACTGAGTTTATTCTGAAGTGAATCGATGATTCCATATTGCTCATTAATTCTTGCAATAGTTGCGTTATCTTTCAATTGATTCAGTAATTCTGGGGCACTTTCAATCAAATGAGTTCCCTGTGAAACCAGTGGGGGAACTACGAGTGCACCAAAGATAATGACGAGCAAAATTACTGATGTAAAGATAATTGCGACAGCACCCGTGCGAGACATGCCTCGACGACGAATAGCTTCGACTGCAGGGTTAAGGCCAGTCGCAAGAAAGAGAGCCACGAGAATGAGAACAAATACTTGGCTCGCGCTGGCTAGTGCGCGCATAAGAACAAAGGCTGTGAGAGCTCCTACAGTTGCAACAAATCCAAAATAGAAAGGATGTCCGCGATCAATGGGCGCACCAGCTTTCCCATAATCTGCACGAATAGGTGATTTAGTACTCTTTTTCTTCATACGCTCTGAAATAGCCATGCTTTATTGTAAAGCGTAAGAGAGAATAACCCCCA
>CAZSEW010000029.1:0-8124 GCA_964606025.1 uncultured Candidatus Planktophila sp. | reverse complement strand
GAAATTGCAGCACGCGGAGCCGCCCTGCTATAGTTTTGCCATCAGTTCAACCCGGTAAGTAAGGGCAGATTAAGAATTGATAATCCACAAGAAGTAAAAAATAAATCCCTGGGTTTTGCTCGTAAAGGCATAGCCCCAAAGTGAAAAGAAATACATGACAACCACAGAACCAATTCGTTCTAGCAGTCCAGAGCTTTCTTCAATGACCCTTCCTAAGTTAAAGGAAGTTGCGTCTGCCCTCGGTATCGACGGTGCTGCAAAGCTAAAGAAGGATGCGCTCGTTACTGCAATCGCAGATCTTCAGGCGGCAAACCGCGAAGCTGCAAAGGCTGAGCGCGAAGCTCGCCGCGAAGCTCGCAACGCGAAGAAGAACAATCGCGACTCAAAGAATTCATCAAACGGGAATTCAGATAACTCATCAGATGACGATGAGGACGACTCTTCAGACAACAACGGGTCTCAGAACGATCGAGGAAACGATCGCGATGATCGTGGCGGTCGCAATCGCCGCGACCGTAACCGTGGGCGCGATCGCAACCGCGACCGTGGACACCGTGAAGAGCGCGAACCAGTTATTGGCGAAGATGATGTTCTAGTTCCAGTCGGCGGTCTCGTCGACATCATGGATAACTACTCATTTATTCGCACGGGTGGATACCTTCCCGGTCCAAACGATGTTTATGTCTCACAGGGCCAGGTACGTAAGTACGGTCTTCGTAAGGGCGATGTTGTTACAGGACAAGTTCGCCAGGCACGCGAAGGCGAAACACGTCAGAAGTACAACCCACTAATTACTCTTGAAACAATCAACGGAATGCCATTTGAAGAAGCGCGTGGACGCGTTGAATTCGGAAAGCTTGTTCCTCTCTATCCGCAAGAGCGTCTTCGCCTTGAGACAGAGCCAAATATTCTTACAACTCGCGTTATTGATCTGATTGCACCAATTGGTAAGGGTCAGCGCGGACTCATCGTTTCTCCACCAAAGGCTGGAAAGACAATGGTCTTGCAATCAATTGCAAATGCGATCACAACAAATAACCCTGAGTGTCACTTGATGGTTGTTCTCGTTGATGAGCGCCCAGAAGAAGTTACAGATATGCAGCGCAGCGTTAAGGGTGAAGTTATTGCTTCAACCTTTGATCGCCCAGCTGATGACCACACAACAATTGCAGAGCTCGCTATCGAGCGCGCAAAGCGTCTCGTTGAAATGGGCCACGATGTTGTAGTTCTTCTCGACTCAATCACACGTCTTGGTCGCGCATACAACATTGCAGCACCAGCATCAGGCCGAATCCTTTCAGGCGGTGTTGATTCAGCAGCTCTCTATCCACCAAAGAAGTTCTTCGGTGCAGCTCGTAATATTGAAGATGGTGGATCACTCACCATTCTTGCAACCGCCCTAGTTGATACCGGCTCTCGTATGGATGAAGTTATCTTCGAAGAGTTCAAGGGCACCGGAAATATGGAGCTCATTCTTGATCGCAAGATGGCAGATAAGCGCATCTTCCCAGCGGTCAACGTAGTTGCTTCGGGTACACGTAAGGAAGAAATTCTTATGGGTACAGAAGAGCTCAACATTGTCTGGAAGCTTCGCCGAGTTCTTCACGCACTTGAGCCACAAGCAGCTCTCGAACTCTTGCTCGAGAAGATGAAGGGCACAAAGTCGAACGTCGAATTCTTGATGCAGATCCAGAAAACAACGTCAGGACCGGATGACAGCAAGTAAGCACACCATTTTCACAAGAAACCCCGCTCATCTACTGGGCGGGGTTTCTTCTTTCACCAATTACACGCTTGCTAAGCACAGAGAAAACTCAGCCACGGCGTAGATAGTTCTCACAGGAAGCGAAAATTCGCTACTAAGTAAGGGAGCTAATTATGAAGGTTCTATCAAAGAAAAGCGCAAGTGCGCTAGTTGCACTTGGAATGATTGTTGGAACAGGATCTGCGGTTGCAGATACATCGACAACAACCAAGCTCACAGTTGCAGAAAAAGCTGCACGAAAGGCAGCTGCAGAACTACATAAGGCAGCTGTTGCTCAATATAAGAGTGCAATTGCAAGCTATCGATTATCCGCAGATGCTGCACGTGCAACATATAAAGCTGCCATTGATTCAGCGAAGGCAACACGTGATGCAGCGGTAACAGCTGCAACAACAGCTGAAGCCAAAGCAGCTGCAAAGAGTGCATTCACATCGGCAGTAGCCGCTGCAAAGGCAGCAAAGGATTCTGCGATTGCAGCACTTGGTGCAAAACCAGTTGCGCCAACAAAGCCAGCAAAGTAAGGCTCACACCACAGCTTCAAGGTAGACCGCAGAATCCACGCACTTTCCCCGCGTGGATTTTGCGGTTTTCCGCATTTGCGAGAGGATTGGGACCTATTGCCGGCCCCACTGGTGATGACCTGGTTCACCGCACGATGCGGACCCAGCCAACGAAGAGGATAAAAAATGAAGAAAGATATTCATCCAGAGTACAAAGAGACCCAAGTAACTTGTGGTTGCGGTGAAAAGTTTCTAACCCGCTCAACAGTTGCAAGCGGATCAATCTATGTTGAAGTTTGCTCAGTCTGCCACCCGTTCTACACAGGTAAGCAGCGCATCCTCGATACTGGTGGACGCGTCGCTAAGTTCGAAGAGCGTTTTGGTAAGAAGTCAGCTAACTAGCTTTCTAAAGAGACCGCATCGCAGCCCCTGGGTTGCGGCGCGGTCTTTTTATTTCTCTACAGAAGTTATCCAAGGAAAGGAAGGAGTCATATGAGTAACGATCGCTTTGCATCAGCACATGAAATGGTGCGCGAGTATCAAGAGTTAGAAACGCTCATGGCCGACCCTTCGATTCACGAAGATCAAGGCAAAGCGCGCCAACTTGGCCGTCGCTATGCCCAACTTGGTCCTGTCGTTGCTGGATTTAACGCCTGGAAATCTGCGGCAGATGATTTAGAAGCTGCAAAAGAGATGGCTGCTGAAGATGCATCCTTTGCTGCAGAACTTCCAGCGATGGAGATGGCTGTTGAAGCAGCGGCAGAGAAGTTAGAGGAGTTATTGCTTCCTCGTGATCCCAACGATGATCGCGATGTCATTATTGAGGTCAAAGCTGGAGCAGGTGGAGATGAATCCGCGCTCTTTGCCGGCGATCTTGTCCGCATGTATCAGCGTTATGCTGAAAAGCGCGGCTGGAAAGTTGAAATCATTGATATGACCGAATCTGAACTCGGTGGATATAAAGATATTTCTATGGCGGTTAAATCAAAGGGAACTCCAGAACCTGGAACAACACCTTATGCACGACTTAAATTTGAAGGCGGAGTTCACCGCGTTCAGCGAGTACCTGAGACAGAGAGCCAAGGACGTATCCATACATCTGCAGCTGGCGTCCTTGTTCTTCCAGAAGCTGAAGAAGTAGATGTAGAGCTCAATATGAATGATGTTCGCGTTGACGTATATCGCTCATCTGGCCCTGGCGGACAGTCCGTTAATACAACTGACTCTGCTGTTCGTTTAACTCACGTTCCGACTGGCATCGTTGTCTCATGTCAGAATGAAAAGTCACAGCTGCAAAATAAAGAATCTGCACTTCGTATCTTGCGTGCACGTCTCTTGGCAGATGCACAGGAAAAGGCAGAAGCAGCAGCGATGGCAGAACGTAAGAGCCAGGTTCGTACAGTTGATCGTTCAGAGCGCATCCGTACCTATAACTTCCCAGAAAATCGCCTTAGCGATCATCGCGTTAACTACAAGGCAAACAATTTGGATTCAGTTCTCAACGGTGAACTCGATGAAGTAGTACAGGCGCTTCTCGACGCCGACAGAGCAGCAAAGCTCTCATCGACTAAGTAACTTTTCTCATGGAGCTAACCTTTAAAGAATTCTTGCGTAGCGGCAAAGAACAATTGGCCGCTGCTGGATTCGCTGAAGTTGAGGCAGAACACTTATTGGCTCACACCCTTGGTATCTCGCGGATGGATCTTCATAATCCAATTGCAGTAGAGAATGCGCTTACTGCTATTGGAGATACAACAATTGTTGAAGAGACTTTCTGGAAGCTACTAGATCGTCGTTGTGCACACGAACCCTTGCAGTATTTAACAGGCGTTGCATACTTTCGCCATCTTGAATTAAAGGTTGGTCCTGGCGTATTGGTTCCACGCCCTGAAAGTGAACTTCTCGTGGAAGCAGTTCTGACATTTATAGAAAAACGCGAAGGCGCTATCAGCGTCGTAGATCTTGGATCTGGTTCGGGCGCACTAGCACTTGCGATTGCAACAGAGGCTCCACAGACACATGTCATCGCTGTTGAGAAGAGCCCAGCAGCAATTGAGTGGCTGAAAGAGAATGTTTCATTTATCGACGAGAAGGTACGAATACTTGAATCAGATGTTGCAACAGCCCTAGACGGAGTTAAGTGCGATGTTGTCATTGCCAACCCGCCATATATTCCAAATGCACAGGAACTTCCTCGTGATGTAAAAGATCACGAACCTCTCGAGGCTCTCTTCGGGGGAGAAGATGGGATGAAATCTCCGCGTCTCTTTATTTCAACTGCCTCAAGACTGCTTAAGAGCGGTGGATTCCTTGCAATCGAACATCATGAAGAACAAGGTCTGGAAATTGCTGCGGTTTTACATGAAGATTTCACCGATATTCTTCTACATAAGGATCTAAATGGTCGTCCGCGATTTACAACAGCGGTGAGGAGATAGAGATGGCCCCTCGCGTAGATTTAAAGCAAGGTGAGACAAAGAAGCATGTTGCACGTGCTCTCAAGTCGCTGCGTGATGGTTATGTCATCGTTGCTCCACTAGAGCATGGATATGTCTACCTTGCGGATGCATTTTCACCATTTGCTGTTCGCGCAATGCATGTTCTGCGTGGAGATGAACTCGGAATCGCAGCTCAGGTCTTAGGCCATAGCGCACAAACAATTCAAGGGATTACGCGCGAGATTTCTGAAGATGCTCAAGCGATGATGGATCAATTCTGGCCAGGGATGCTCTCGCTGACTCTGAAACCAAATCGATCACTGAATTGGGATCTTGGCGATGACAGAGCACTTGATGCAGTCAGCGTTCGCGTTCCTAAATCAAAATTTGTAAAGGCTTTACTCAAAGAGTCAGGACCACTTGCCGTTGCCAGTGCATCACCTGCTGGAAGTGAACCGATGCTTAAACTCAATAGAACCCAACTCAAGGAGTGGGATATCGCGGTCGCATTCGATAACGGCGCCCTCAAATCAGGTCCGAGCTCCTCGATCGTCGATTTCTCCGAGGGTCACCCGAGAATCCTTCGTGCGGGGGCAATCTCCGTGGCTGAGATGACAGAGGTTGTACCGCTCATTTTTGTCTAGTAACTATTAGGCTGACGCCCATGTCCGAAACATACTATGGCCCAGATTTCACACTTCTATCGAAGCAAGATCCAGATATCGCAGGCGTGCTCCTTTCAGAACTCAAGAGACAACAAACCAACCTTCAACTCATCGCATCTGAGAACTTCACATCGCGTGCAGTGTTGGCAGCGCTTGGTTCAACGCTTTCCAATAAGTATGCAGAAGGCTATCCAGGTAAGCGCTACTACGGCGGTTGCGAGGAAGTAGATAAAGCCGAAGTTATTGCAATCGATCGCGCCAAGGCCCTCTTTGGCGCAGAGCATGCAAACGTTCAGCCACACTCAGGCGCCAGTGCAAATATCGCTGTCTATCAAGCATTTACAAAGCCAGGCGATACCGTCTTGGCGATGTCACTTCCACACGGTGGCCACCTCACGCATGGTTCAAAAGTTAACTTCTCGGGCAAGTGGTTCA
The DNA here is from genome assembly GCA_964606025.1 of uncultured Candidatus Planktophila sp. GTDB lineage: Bacteria > Actinomycetota > Actinomycetes > Nanopelagicales > Nanopelagicaceae > Planktophila. The sequence continues at coordinate 2,321 of CAZSEW010000029.1, read as the reverse complement.
ACATCGTCTCTTACGGCGTTCGTCAAGATAACGAGCTTATTGATTACGACGAACTCCGCGATTTAGCAATTGCCAATAAGCCGAAGATGATTTGTTCAGGTGCAACTGCCTACCCATCTCTGATTGATTTCGAGAAGGTCCGCGCGATTTGCGACGAAGTTGGCGCAATCATGTGGGTAGATGCAGCTCACTTCGTTGGACTCGTTGCCGGTAAGGCGATTCCATCTCCTGTTCCTTATGCAGACGTTGTCTCATTTACAACACATAAAGTTTTGCGCGGACCACGCGGTGGAATGATCTTGTCTAAGGCAGAGCATGCAGCTGCAATTGATAAAGCGGTATTCCCAGGAATGCAGGGTGGACCGATTATGTCTGCCGTTGCAGGTAAAGCAGTTGCGCTCGCAGAGTGTGCAACACCGGCCTACCAAAAGTATGCAAAGGATGTCATCGTCAATGCGCAGACACTTGCTGCAGCACTTGAAGAAGAAGGTATGCGTGCTGTCTCTGGTGGAACACAAACACACTTAGCTCTTATTGATATCCGCTCAACTGGAGTCAACGGCAAGGTTGCTGACGAGCGTTGCGGCGCTGCAGGAATCGTTCTCAATAAGAACTCGATTCCTTACGATCCAGAAGCTCCTTCTGTCACATCAGGAATTCGCGTTGGTACCCCTGCAACCACAACACAGGGCATGGGTACAACAGAGATGAAGACTATTGCTTCACTGATTGCGCGAGCAATTAAGAGCGATGATGCAACAGTGCATGCTGGTATCAAATCTGAAGTTCATGCACTAACTGCAAAATTCCCAATCTATGAGGCTTAAAGAAAAGCTTTAAGCAATGCGCGAGTACCTGGTAACCCTGCTCTTAGCGGCAGCGCTCTGTTATGTGGTTACTCCATTTGTTCGTACATGGGCTTTGAAATTCGGTGCGGTTGCACATATCCGTACTCGCGATATTCATACAACACCAACGCCTCGCTGGGGTGGCCTAGCAATGTGGATTGCGATGGCGCTGACATTTGCCATGGTCAGCGACCTCTCACTCGTAGGTAAATCATTTAGTCGGGAGACACTCGGAATCTTTCTCGCGGCTACTCTCCTGGTAGCAATCGGTCTAATCGATGATCGCTTTGAACTAGATGCACTCACCAAATTGGCGGGACAAGCGCTAGCTGCTGGAATCTTGTTGCTCTTCGGAATTCAAGTTCTCTGGCTTCCAATCAATGGAGTCATCACACTTCCACCAAGTATCGGCCAGTTAGTCACGGTACTTATTGTTCTAATCACCATCAACGCCGTTAACTTTATAGATGGCCTCGATGGGTTGGCGGCAGGAATCGTTGCAATATCAGGGGCGGCCTTCTTTGCATTTGCATACCTATTGGCAGTTGTTTACGGCTTTAATCGCGCAGGTGCACCATCGCTGATCACCGCGGTAATCATCGGTGTCTGCATTGGATTCCTGCCTCACAACGCGCATCCAGCAAAGATATTCATGGGCGATTCAGGATCAATGTTCTTAGGTTTACTCCTAGCAGCATCTGCAATCACATTAACTGGCCAAATTGATCCCAATGCAATCTCCGCAGAGAAGTTAGGCCCAACTCTCCTTCCATTAGCCCTTCCCTTTGCAGTTCTTGCAATTCCACTTCTTGATTTATTCAGTGCCATTTTCCGCAGACTTCGTGCAGGCCAATCGCCATTTAGTTCCGATAAAGATCACCTTCATCACAGAATCTTGCGCGCCGGTAACTCTCACTTACGTACAGCGTTAATCATGTATCTCTGGACAGCAACGATTGCATTTCCTGTAGTTGTTTCAGCATTTACTCCACTGTGGGTTGCAGCTGTTACCGCTGGTGCGATGCTCGCCTTCACTCTCTACTTTTCAAAGAGTGGAATTAATAAAGGGAAGAAAAGAAGGGGCAAAGTTGCAGCGAAGTAATGAGAGCCAACTTCTTAAGGGTGCTCTAACGCCAACGTTAATCATCGGAGTCATTGCAATCACAGCGGCTGCATATTTCCGTGGAACTCCAGGATTTATCGGAGCACTTCTTGCCCAAGTTGTCGTCGTTATTTATTTCCTTGTGCACTTATTGGTTTCGAAGTTCTCTCGAGATTTAGATCCCATGAGCACGATGGCGATGGCGATGCTTTCTTACTTTGCAAAAATTTTGCTGGCAGGTGCCTTCTTCTGGGTTCTGGGGCGGTACACGACTGAGGCTGACCTCGATCGGAAGGTCTTCGGAATCACCGCCGTTGCGCTGACATTCGCCTGGCTGGGGGGAGAGGTAGCGAGTTATCTAAAGTTGAAAA
>CAZSEW010000028.1:0-8202 GCA_964606025.1 uncultured Candidatus Planktophila sp. | reverse complement strand
TGAGAGGGTCATTCCCCCGCCTATTGCATTGAGGCAGATTCCAAAGACAATCTTTCTCGACTGCGGATTGAGAAGAGCTGTAAATTCCTTAAAGAGCATTTACTTCAAGAGCGTCCGTGCAAGAGCGCAAAGGCTTGATCAAGAATCTCGGAACGATACTTTTCGATCAAAGAAATATGGCCGTGTCCCGGGACAAACTTCAACTGCGACCCTGGAATATGTTCTGCCAGCCACTTTGAGTGGGCATGGGGAACCATGAAGTCGTCATCGCCCTGCCAGATAAAGACCGGCTTTGCGATTTCACTTAAATTAAATCCCCATGGACGTACAAAAGCTAGATCGTCATCGATCCATCCATCAAAACTCACTGCCATAGAACTGCGCATTACAGATGCAAGCTGATCGGCAAATTCTCCTTCAATGACTGCTTTATCAGCATCACCAATAAGCCCACCAAAAGCTTCACGCACTTGTGCTCCAGTTACATTCTTCATCGCCCCTGCATTTTCATCCATCCACGCATCAAGGACTGCTTCGCCCTTAAGTGCTGCACCAAATTCATCATGATTCTCCGGGCCCATACCTTCAAGGAAATTGAGGTCAGGTGCACCGTATTCGCCAACACCGGCAAGAGTGATTACACCGACGTTACGGTGATCGAGTGCGTTTGCCAGTGCATGTGGGCCTCCGCCAGACCAACCAATTGCAACAAATTTTGCGATGTTCTTACCATCTAGAAGAAGTGAGATATCAGAGTTATTGCTTAAAACGCTTCGGCCAAAGTTACGGTCACTTGTTCCATATCCAGCGCGGCTATAGGCAAGTGCGCGGATTCCGCGATGTGCAGCTTCCTCTAACCATCCATTCCAAGCAGAGAAATGACCAGGTGTGCCATGGTGAAAGATGATCGCCTTATCCGATGTAATTCCATTATCGAGAATCTCAAGTTCGCGACCATCTTTGACTTTAAATTGAGGCATTTGGCAAGTCTATATCTCTGACACAATTGGCACATGAGTAAAGCCGGCACCGATAAGGGCTTCTCTTTTGCTATCAACCATGCGGCAGATTCAGGACTTGCCCGCGTTGGAACAATCTCAACACCCCATGGTGATATTCAGACTCCCGCATTCATTCCAGTAGGTACTAAGGCGAGTGTTAAGACTGTTCTGCCTGAAGCGATGGAGAATTTAGGTGCGCAAGCGCTTCTATCGAATGCCTATCACCTGTATCTGCAACCCGGCCCTGATGTTTTAGATGAAGCAGGTGGCCTTGGGTCATTTATGAATTGGGATAAACCGACATTTACAGACAGTGGCGGCTTTCAGGTTCTCTCACTTGGTGTTGGATTTAAGAAAGTTCTAGCAATGGATGCGCAGACTTTCCGCTCTGATCAAGTTATCGCAAAGAATAAAGAGCGCCTTGCCCATGTCGATGATGAGGGCGTGACATTTAAGAGCCACCTCGATGGTTCGATGCACCGCTTCACCGCCGAAGTATCGATGCAGATCCAACATAAGCTCGGCGCCGACATCATGTTTGCATTCGACGAGTGCACGACGCTTCACAACACTCGCCCATATCAAGAACTGGCCATGTCACGTACATACGATTGGGCAATCCGCTGCCTCGATGAACATAAGCGACTTACAGATTCGCGAGTAGGCAAGCCATATCAAGCGCTCTTCGGCGTTATTCAAGGCGCCCAATACGAAGATTTGCGCAAGAAAGCGGCATCAGACTTGGGCTCAATGAGTTCATCGGGAATTGAATTCGATGGCTTTGGAATCGGTGGAGCGCTCGATAAGGATTCACTTGGCACAATCGTCAGTTGGGTTAACTCAACACTTCCGCAAGAAAAGCCAAAGCACTTACTTGGTATTGGTGCGCCAGAAGATCTCTTCGTTGGCGTTGAAAATGGCGTCGATACCTTCGACTGCGTACTTGCATCTCGTATCGCTCGCACCAGCGCGGTCTATACGATGGAAGGTCGCTTTAACGTCTCCAACCAGCCATTTATCCGCGACTTCAACCCCATCGATGATGAATGCGATTGCTATACATGTACCAATTACTCACGCGCCTATCTCTGCCACTTGTTCCGCGCGAAAGAGATGGTTGCAGGCACTCTTGCGACGATTCATAACGAACGCTTTATCGTGCGCCTAGTTGACCAGATGCGACAAGCCTTACTTGATGGCAACTTCCAAGATATGAAGAAAGAATTTATGGGGCGTTACAAGCACAAATCGGGCCAAGCTAGAGATTAGTTTGACTAGAGATTAAGAGCTAAAGGTGGAGTCCCTTTAAGGTCTCTGCTTCACTACCCACTGGTGCCCATCCGCCTGGCACTAAATCTTGAGCTTCGCTTGGTCCCCAGCTCTCGTTCTCATAAACAATGACAGGATTTGGATTCTTTAAGAGATCTTCCAGAATCTGCCATGAGTGAAGAACCGCATCGATACGAGTAAATCTAAAGTGATCACCTAACATCGCAGCACGCAGCAAGCGCTCGTATGGACCCTGGCGATCGCCAAACTCTGCGACGAATTCAACGGAAAGATCAACCGTTTCAGTGACTAACTTTGTGCCTGGTTTCTTCGCTTGAAGTGAGATATCAACGCCATCTTTTGCACCTAATCTGAAGCGAACTTGGTTTGCCTCAGATTTCCCAAAGAGGGCACGCGGTGGTTGCTTAAATTCGACGATTACTTCTAGAACTGTCTCGGGCATTCTCTTACCTGTGCGCAGATAAATTGGAACTCCAGCCCAACGCCAGTTATCGATAAATAACTTCATCGCAACGAAAGTTTCAGTATCTGAATTCTCAGCTACACCGTTCTCATCTAGGTAACCTTCAAATTGGCCACGGACAACGTCATTTTTATTGATGTCGCGAATAGCTGACAAGACCTTGATCTTCTCATTCTGCATCGCTTCAGAGCCCATATCAATGGGTGGCTCCATGGTGAGCATCGTTAACACCTGCAAGATGTGATTCTGCAGAACGTCGCGAGTAGCGCCAACACCATCGTAGAACTTTCCACGACCGTCGATTCCAAAGTTCTCAGCCATTGTTATCTGAATGTTCGAAACATAATTTCGGTTCCAGACAGGTTCAAAAAGTGTGTTAGCAAAACGGAAGACCAAGAGATCCTCTACCGCTTCCTTACCCAGGTAATGATCAATACGGTAGATCTGCTCTTCAGGAAGCAACTTCTTCAATTCAGCATCTAATGAGCGTGCACTCTCGAGATCGCGACCAAATGGCTTCTCGACAACAACACGTGCCCTGCGAGTAATGCCGACTAGCGCAAGTGATTCAGTAATCTTTGCAAAATACTCTGGAGCAATTGCCAGGTAGATAACGGGCAATTTAAAGTCTTTGATTGCCTCAGCAAGAGCTACGAAAGTTTGTGGGTCCTCGTAATCGCCCACGATAAGCTGCATTTCCCCAAGCAATTTGCCCAAGGCCGCCTCATCAGCATCTGGCTTACGAGCACGAACCGCTTCTTCAACATTCTGCTTAAAGACATCTTGTGTCCACTTAGATGATGCAACACCAAAGATCTTTACATCGAGTTCGCCGAGATCTTCTAGATCATAGAGAGCTGGAAATAATTTCTTCTTTGCTAAATCTCCGGTCGCGCCAAATAGAACTAAAGCATCTGCCTTCATTACTTAGCCGCGTTTCCAGGTGTCTGTGGCTTCTCATTATGTCCGCCAAATTTATATCTCATTGCACTCAAGACGCGATTAGCAAACTCATCATTGTTACGTGATGCAAAACGTGCATAGAGAGATGCGCTCAAGACATGTGCAGGAATTCCAGCTTCGATTGCCGCTTGTACAGTCCAGCGACCTTCGCCACTATCGCTGACTTCAGTTGAATATTCCTTTAGTTCTGAAGATTCAACGAGAGCCTGCGCTGTGAGATCTAGGAGCCACGATGCAACCACGCTTCCACGGCGCCAGACTTCGGTAATTGCTGGAATATCTAAATCGTATGCAGGAGTCATCTCATCTGCTGCTTCAAAGATTGCAAGACCTTCAGCAAAGGCCGCCATCATTCCGTACTCAATTCCGTTATGGACCATCTTTACAAAGTGACCAGATCCAACTGGTCCGCAATGCAGGTAACCATATTCAGCTTGTGCTGGCTCGCCTGTGCGACCTGGTGTGCGCTCTGCAGATTCAATACCTGGGTATAGGGCTTTAAAGATTGGATCAAGGGATGCAACAACAGCCTTATCTCCACCAATCATCAACGAATAGCCACGTTCTAATCCGTAAACGCCACCAGAGGTTCCGACATCAACAAAGTTAATTCCCTTTGCCTTCAAGAGTTCAGCATTCTTGAGGTCATTCTTGTAGTAACTATTTCCGCCATCAATGATGGTGTCGCCCGGCGATAGGTGTTCTGCCACTGCTGCAATTGTGGAATCAGTAACTGATGCAGGCACCATAATCCAGATTGTGCGGGGTGTTGCAAGCTTTGAGGCGAGATCTGCCATATCTGTTGCGCCGATCGCGCCTTCTGCAGCGAGTGTTTTAACAGCGTCTGGGCTCAGATCAAAGACTGCAGATGTGATGTTGTGGCGAGCTAGGCGGCGAACAATATTTGCGCCCATGCGGCCAAGGCCGACCATTCCAAAATTTGTCGTTGTCATCTAAAAATGCCTATTCGCTTGAAAACACTCAACGTTGAGGCTCTTAGTCTATACGACTACGGTGCTTACTCCCCAATTTCGCTAATTTATTCAGTAAAAAAGGCTTCAGTATCAACAATTAATCGAGTGTGCGAATTACCCCGAACATAACTAGCCGGAATTGAGTTATCTCCCTCAATTATTTTTGTCACGGCAACAGCTTTACTTTCTCCAGCTGCAACCATCCACACTTCTTGTGCACTATTTATTTGCTTCATCGTAAATGAGATTCGAGATGCTGGAGGCTTTGGAGAATCTGTAATTGCAAAGACTGTTCTCTGATCATCGATATCGGCGATTCCAGGAAAGAGCGAAGCCACATGGCCATCAGGTCCCATTCCTAAGATATTTAGATCAAGATCTACATTTTCCAGTGCAAGCGCGTAATCAGAAACAGCTTCTTCTATATTGGCCGCGACATCACTGGCAAGTGCCTCATGTACAACAATGTTTTTATTCTCAAGAGTTCCGTGGAATGGAAAAGCATTTCGCTCCACACTATCTGCTTCCACAAATCGCTCATCACTCCACCAGATATGAAGCCCTGCAAAAGAATCAACTTCAGCATTGAATTCATTGACGAGCGCCTCGGATATCTGAACTCCGAGAGATCCGCCAGTAAGTACGAGATGGAAAGAATTCTTTAGCTTGAGACCTTTCTCGATTGCGGCGAGAATTTGAACTGTTACCTCTTCTGCAAGCTCTACAGAGTCGGCATATAAGGTAAGATCGAGCTCATCATCGATATCCCCGACTAGCTCATCGAATTCATCGCTCATGGGGCAAGTATCGCATGGCTACAAAATGAACTTGGATTTCGCCTTCGCTACCGCCGTGGCCCGCCCATCTACCTCCATCTTTCGATACAGGTTCTTAAGGTGAGTCTTCATCGTATTCTGCGAGATATGCAGGGTTGCGGCAATTGCACTGATTGGTCGCTCTGTCGCCAAGTGGCGCAGAACTTCAAGTTCACGTTTTGTCAGGGAAGAATTTGATTTCTCTTGATATTCACGGTTCTCTCGAATTCGCAATGTGGCTGCGCTCGCTAAATCTTCGAGATAGAGGGTTGGGTTTTCTCCCGCAATCTTAATGATTAGATTGAGCATCGCGTCTTCCTGTCGAAGCAAAGTCTCTTTAAACCCATTTGCAGCTCCTATTTCGAGCACCTGTTTCATCGATTTAATTGCTGCTTTTTCTTGGTCAAGGACTTCACTTGTTTCTACCAAGTGTCTCCATAGCCTCTCTTTTGGTGTTCGATTAGGTAATTCCTTATTCTCTTCATAGATGGTCTTCTTACCTAGGCGATAGTCAAGTCTAATCTTCATTTGACGGGTGAAAATCTGAACCGGAGCGCGCTTGAGGAGTATTGCCAATCTCTCATCATCTTCAACCCAGTCACGGATAAAAATTTCGCTCAAATCAATAATGGTCGATAGTTCTTCGCCACCGACAATCTTCTCCGCCATTTTTCTCTCAGCATCAATGAGTTCCAAAGCTTCGCTCGATCGGCCTTTCATCACTAAATCTTTAGCAAAAAATCCATCTGCAAGGAAGTACCAGATCCACTGCTTCCATTGCTCTGCGAGATTCTTTATTTGAGCAAGGATTTCAAATGCTTCATCTGGTCGTGAAAATTCCAGTAAACAGCGGGCTTGAACAAACATTGACGGCAGCGGGCCCATAACTCCAACAAAACCCTTTCTGCGGGCAGTGGCGGTTGCGATAGTTGCAGCTTCAAATGCCTGTCGATAGTCACCAACTTGCAAGAGAGTCATTGCCTTTATTTGAGCAAGAAGAACATGACCTGTTGCAATTTGAGCTTCAGTAGCTTTGCTCAAACTCAGCTCATACAACTCTTCAAGCGCCTCCGTATCATCTTGAACTAAAGCCGAGATAGCAGCCAGGCGCAACATACCTATCTGCTCTTCAACTCCGAGCATGAGTGGATCACTTACTGGTTTCATGGCAGTTGCAAAAGATGTTTCAAAATCTTTAAACTTTCCTTGAGCAATCTCAACATACGCCTTATTTCCTGCTGTGATCTGATTGATAAATCCTTCAATTACAGTTCCCTTGGCATCTTGGCGCATCTGGTCATGCATTGCCAAGACTGTGTGATATTCCAGAGAAACTAAATGGCCAGCAATTTCAACGGTAGCACGCTTCAAAAGACCAACCTGAGAGTTATCTCCTGCAAATACTGCCCAGCGCACTAAGTCATTACCTTGTCCTGTTGCAAGTAATACTCGAGCAGCATTGGGGAATAAGGCAGCTATCTTCTCGTTATCGCCAGCTAAGAATGCATGTTCGAGAGCGAGGTTTGGCTGGTTGTGATGTTCATAAAAACTGCATAGACGGCGATGAATTTCTCTCTTTGTCTCAGGCTCTTTACCTAGCTCGAGTGTGAAGATTTCTCGCATGAGTTGAGTAAATGAATAAGTCTGTTCAGGATCACTTGTCTGTCCAAAGAAATTACCCTCGAGAGCAATCTCATTAATAATGTTGGGGTCGTATTCATCACCCAGAATTACTTGGGCAACTTCCTGACTGAATTCAGGCACGGCAGAGAGTTTTGTGACTAACTTCTTAACTTCGCAATCGGTTGAATCAAGGATGGCTAGTGCAAGAGCGCGAAGAGGTTCTGTGTGCGTAGCGAGCAACTTAGCAAAATCGACAGAAGAATTGGTCTTCTCAATATGGCGAACGAGAATAGCTACAGCTGCAGGCCATCCCACCGCGCCCATTAGTGATTGTTGTATTTCTTCATTGTCAAAATCTATTTTGTGTGACAAAGCCAATGATTTAACTTCATCATCAGTAAATTTCAACTCATTTAATCCGATGATATGAAGTGGACCTCTAGCGATAAAGGCTTGGTACATACTTTCAAGAGGATCTCTTCTAATGGCAACAAAACTGATATTTGATGGAAATTGCTCAACCAATCGCTCTGCAATATCAACATCAGCTGTTGATTGGCTACGCAGATTATCAATAACAAAGATGAAGTTTTTTCCAGTTTTAAGGAGTTCATTGCCCCATCGCCGGACAACTTCTGTCGGTCGCACAAGTTGATCTCTCTCGAACCAGGGAGCAAATCCTGGAACTACATTTCGAGTAGCTTGAATTAGGAGCGCAGCCATCTCATTAACGGAATCACTATTTGTAATTGTTATCCAGATGACTGGATCTGAGGATTGGTTCGCCCATTCAGCAACGAGCGAAGTCTTTCCATATCCGGCTGGTGCGATTACAACTGTTGTACTTGGCGCTGAATGAGTAAGCAGTGGAAAGAGACGTTTTCTGGAAATGAAATTCGGTGCAATCGTTGGAACCAGTGAGCGAGAGAGGGTGACGCCTGAAGTGACATCAAAAGCCGGTCCAACACCACCTCCATCTTTCTGGGCGATTTGCTTAGCTGCCATGCGCTAAGGGTGAGGCTAAAGAAGGTTATTGGGAAGCCAAAATCACCCTGTTAGGGGTGAGAAAGGTT
>CAZSEW010000027.1:0-8306 GCA_964606025.1 uncultured Candidatus Planktophila sp. | reverse complement strand
GTACATTCCTGAATTTCCAAGGCGGCGATATTCCATGTTGGCACCTTAGGACCTAGCGTGGCTTGTTGCCAAGAGAGCTTGCCTATGGTTTGGTTACGCCACAACCCAATACACAACTAAATATACATATCTAGAGATAGCTCCTTAGGGGAAGTTCGGTGCAAATCCGACGCTGACCCGCAACCGTAAGACGGTTAATCTCATTTAACTGTTCAAGTCGGATTACCTAATGAGTTATTTGCAATTGACCAACACCCGCCGAGGTTTGCGGGGCGTAGTCCAAAGGTTTTTGATGCACCTTACGTATCAACCGCTTGCGAGCTACCCCTGTGAGACTCTTCAACTAGGAGACTCCAGTACATGAATAAAAAATTTAAAGGATCATTGGCAGTTTTAATTCTGCTCATTTCGACTACAGCTTCCATCGTCTCATCCGAAGCTGCCTCAAAGGGCTATCGCTATTGGGGCTATTTCCAGGCTGCACCTGGTGCAACAACATGGACTGCAGCAATGACCGGACCGACCGTCGATATTAAAGATGGCGCAGTTGAAGGTTGGTCATTTGTCTTTAGCAGTGATGACATTCCTTCCGAGGCGCCTTCTGTAAAGCCAGATTTCGCAACAATTTGTTCACATATCAAAGCGGTTCCTGGCAAGAAGCGAATCGCACTTGTAATTGACTTCGGCAGTAAGGCATATGCGCCAGCGGGCGAAAAGGTTAAACGCACAATGGTTCGTTGCGTCAGAACGGATAAGAAATCTCAAGGAATTGATGTGCTTGGACAGGTAGTTAAAGTCCGAGCAGAGGCATCTGGACTCATCTGCGGATTTAATGGATACCCACGTCAAGAGTGTGGCGTTGAAATTGAAACCCCAGCTGCACTCCTTAAGAAGTAACTCGGCGATTCAAGAGTAAAAAATGAAGAAACCGCTACACCCATTAACCCTTTGGATTTGGGCACTTCTCACCGCGATAGGTGTCGTGACCCTAGATTCAACCTGGGTGGCACTTGCTGCGATGGGTGTAGCGATTCTCATTGTGAAAATGCGAGCTGATGGATCGCCATGGAATGCAACGTTTTCTTGGTCGCTTCGAATTGCCGCTTTCATCATTGCGATTCGTGCAATTGTCGGAGTACTCATTGGAGTTCCCATTCCAGGAACAGAACTCTTTCACTTGCCGATTTTGCAACTGCCTTCGTGGATGCCAGGTATTCGCATTGGTGGTGCGGTAACCGCTGAGCGACTTACTTCATCTCTACATGAGGGCATCATCATCGCAACAATCATTCTGCTCTTCGGCGCCGCATCGGCGCTGACAAGCCCACATAAACTCCTACGTGTACTGCCCTTCTTCATCTATGAAATTGGGATCACTCTTGTGATTGCTACTTCCGTCTTTCCGCAACTTGTTCAAAGCCTTCAGAGAATCAGGAAAGCGCAGCGACTTCGTGGAATTGAAAAGGTGGGCATCAGAAATCTTGCCCTGCCATTGCTAGAGGAAGCACTGACCCGATCACTGCAGTTAGCTGAATCTATGGATTCGCGTGGATATGGTGTCTCAAAACGGCGTTCGCGTTACAGACCATCCCCTTGGAACTTGCGCGATTCTGCAATTCTCGTTGTCTCGCTCTTAACTGCTGGTGTGATGGTGGCTCAATGATTAAGTTCTCAAATGTTTCTTTGATCTACCCGCAATCTACAAAGACCATTCTTGAAGATCTCACCTGTGAAATCGAAGAAGGTGAAATGGTCCTTGTAATGGGCCATACCGGATCAGGTAAGTCTTCACTTTTACGTTTAATTAATGGCTTAGTCCCCCATCACACGGGTGGAATTTTGGCTGGCAATATCACCGTAGATGGAATCTCGACTCGCGAAGTAAAACCTGGAGCACTTGCTCATCTCGTTGGCATTGTTGGACAGAATCCTATTAATGGCTTTGTCACCGATATCGTCGAGGAAGAGTTGGCATTTGGCATGGAGGCTCTTAACTACCCTGCAGATGTCATGCGTAAGCGAATCGAAGAAGTACTCGATTTACTCTCACTCAATGCGGTCCGCGACCGGTCTATTCGAACTTTAAGCGGTGGAGAACAGCAACGCGTTGCTATCGCTGCAGCTCTGGTAATGCATCCCAAGGTCTTGGTACTCGATGAACCGACTAGCGCTCTTGATCCGATTGCCGCAGAAGAGGTTTTGTCAGTACTTCACCGCCTCGTCCATGATTTAAGTGTCACGGTGATCATCGCTGAGCATCGCTTGGAACGTGTGATCCAGTTTGTTGATCGCATCATTTTGATTGAAGGCGACGGCGAGACATCGATTGGAAGTGCTGATGAGATTTTGCAGAAGGCTGATCTAGTTCCACCCATAATTCGTCTTGCACGTGCGCTGAATTTGAGTGAAATCGGAAGAAGTGTCCGTGAAGTTCGTCGATTAACATCTGGTGTGCGAGAGAAGATTCTGCCTGCGCCCATTACAGCTCCGAATTCAAAACCCACCGTAATCGATGTTGATTCAGTGGTCGTTACATATGAGAAGAAGGATGCACTCAAGAAAGTATCGACAACTATTAAAGCTGGTGAAATCGTTGCCCTCATGGGGCGCAATGGCGCTGGTAAGAGCTCCTTGCTTGAGACAATTGTCGGAGTATCTTCACCGCAATCTGGTTCGGTCACAGTCAATGGAATCAATCCAACTTCTCTACAAGGCCGCAACCGACGCATGGCAATTGGTTATGTTCCCCAGGAACCAAGCGATTTGCTCTATCTGCAGAGCGTTGGTCAAGAGTGCGAGAGCGCCGATCGCGAGAATGAGATCGAAACAGGGAGTACCTTCCAATTCCTAAATCGTTTGGTGCCCAATATTTCGGCAGATACCCATCCGCACGATCTCTCTGAAGGTCAGCGCCTGGCACTTGTCTTAAGCATCGTTCTCTCCAGCAATCCTCGCGTTCTCATCCTTGATGAACCAACCCGTGGGCTTGATTACCAGGCAAAGGCACTCTTCTCTCTTGCTCTTCAAGAGTTCGCAACGAAATTTAATTCACCTGTGCTTCTTGCAACCCACGATGTTGAACTCGTTGCAGAGCTTGCAGATCGAGTGATCTTCCTTGCTGAAGGTGAAATTGTTGCCGATGGTTCCACGTTGGATGTTCTTCTAAGTTCGCCAGCCTTTGCTCCTCAAGTTGCAAAGGTGATGTCTCCACAGCCATGGCTTACCGTTGACGATGTTGTATCGGCACTGGATATCTAACGATGAATACTCACTTAAAGACAAAGAACGTAGTCTCATTTACAGCGGCAAGTGCATCAGCACTCACTCTTGTTAGTGCAGTCAGTCTTCTCGGTTTTCTCTGGCCATTCTTCGTAACATCTGATTCATCAGCGCCACAGTGGGTCTTTCTCGCCTGCACTCCGATCGCGCTTCTTCTCTTCTTTGCCAAGGTAAGCAATGGTGATTTAGATGCGAAGTCGGTTGCACTCCTTGCACTTCTTTCTGCACTGATTGCAGCAGTCCGCCCGCTAGGAACAGGTGCCGTTGGAATTGAACCGATGTGGTTCATCTTGATTTTAAGCGCACGAGTTTTTGGGCCAGCCTTTGGTTTTCTCCTCGGGGCACTTTCAATGGTTCTCTCTGCATTTATTACAGGTGGAATAGGGCCGTGGCTTGCCTATCAATCATTTGCCGCGGCGTGGATTGGTCTTGGCGTCGCGCTCATCCCCCGAACATTGCGTGGACGTCGCGAAATTGTTGCGCTTATTATTTATGGAATTTTCGCTGCGCAGTTCTTTGGAATCGCAATGGATCTGCAATTCTGGCCTTGGTATCTCGGAGTTGATTCACAGCTTTCATATATTCCTGGCGGCGAATTTTCAGAGAACCTCGATAGATTCTTTACCTATCATTTTCTATCGGCGCTAGCGTGGGATATTCCTCGAGCAATTTTTACCTCTGTCTTGCTCGCAATTGCAGGTAAACCAGTTCTGGGCGCGCTGCGAAGGGCGCACACCCGCGCCAGATTTGTTACTCCTATTGAATTTAGAGATGCGCTAACAATTAGCGAACGTGCGATTGAACCATCGGCAAATCAACGATAGTTGCGATTGAATCTCTTCCCCGCACATCGACGATAACTGATTGACCAATTGCATAGCCAGGATTAATCAGCGCTAGAGCAATACCTGACTTTAAAGTCGGTGAAAAAGTTCCACTTGTTACAACCCCAATTTCAGCTCCTTCAGAGTTGCGAATCATCATGCCAGCGCGTGGGATTCCTCGATCGCTTGCCTTAAGTGCGTGAAGGGTTGGAACCGTTCTTTCTTCCCTCTGCTTACGAAGTGTCTGACTACCCCTGAATTGTTCTTTCTTCCATCCAATGGCCCAGCCTGCACTTGCCTGAACGGGTGTGATCTCAAGAGTTAATTCATGGCCATGAAGCGGATAACCCATTTCGGTTCGCAAAGTATCACGCGCACCAAGTCCGCAAATTAATCCATCGAAAGGTTTCATCGCTTGCACCAGAGCGTCCCAAACAATTGAAGCATCTTCCCACGATGGAACTATCTCGTAACCATGTTCGCCGGTATAGCCGGTGCGACAGAGAATTACTTGAACTCCTGCAATTTCTACATGAGCAAATGCCATGTAATCCATCGTTGGATTAACTCCAAAGCTTCGGATCACTTCTACCGCTTTCGGTCCCTGTAGAGCCAGTACCGCGAAAGAGTTATGGAGATTTGTGACTTCAATATCCTTGGGAGCATCTGATTTCAATACCTCGACTACGGCACTCGTATTAGATGCATTAGGAATCAGGAAGAAGTCTTCATCCGAATTTCTATAGGCGATGAGATCGTCGACTACGCCACCATCTTCGTTGCAGAGAAGCGTGTATTGCGCCTTGCTATCTGTGATTCGATTGAGATCATTTGTAAACATCTGATTCAAAAATTCGAGAGCACCCGGTCCTTTAACGCTCGCCTTGCCGAGATGAGAAACATCAAAGAGGCCTACACGCTCACGCACGGCGGTATGTTCAGCAAGAACACCACCACCGGGATATTCAATCGGCATCAGCCAGCCACCGAAATCAGACATCTTCGCCTGAAGGTCGAGGTGCTTTTGATGTAAAGGTGAGTTTTTCACAGTGACAACTTACACTTGCGCACGACCAGAATTGCTCTTTCGCCAGAGCAAGCCTTATAAGGGAGTGCTTAGATGACAACGATCCGCCTTTCAAACGGAATTGTGAAAGACGATCTTCTTGTCGTGGGCCTTTCTGCCAAGAGCGCAAAAGGTGCCCTTCAAATCGAGTCTGGCGATTTAGCTCTTGATACCAAGGCTTTACTTCCGCTGCTGAGCGATCTAGGAGCCACAGGAAAGGCTGATGAGGTAATCAAGATTCCTGGCACAACAACGCGCCTTATTGTTTTCACCGGACTCGGTAAGAGTGCAACCACTTATAACAATGAAGTTCTTCGACGCGCTGCAGGCGCAGCTACTCGAGCACTTGCTGGAAATTCCTCTGCAACTATCTCATTGCCTTCCAAAAGTGTGGCGGCAGTAAAGGCAATCGCAGAAGGCGCTGCCCTTGGAAATTACTCATTCACTGCCTTTCGTGGCTCTACCAAGGCGGCGCAGAAATCGCCGTTGAAATCGATAACGATTCACGCCGAACTTGCCGCATCTGCAGAAGCGAAACGTGAAGTCAAGAGCGCGGAAATTCTTGCGCGTTATACAAATTTGGTTCGCGATTTAATCAATACTCCTCCAAGTCACTTAACTCCCGAAACTTTCTGCAAAGCAATTTCTGATGCGGTCAAAGAGGCTGGCGGCGCATCGATTGGTCTCAAAGTAAATGTAATGAATGAGAGCCAATTGAAATCGAAGGGCTACGGTGGAATTACCGCAGTCGGCCAGGGTTCTGTTAATCCCCCACGTTTATTGAGCATCACCTACACACCAAAGAGTGGCAAAGCGAAGAAGAAGTATGCATTTGTCGGTAAAGGAATTACCTTCGATACTGGCGGACTTGCACTTAAGCCCGCACTTGGCATGGAAGCGATGAAGTCAGATATGAGCGGTGCTGCTGCGGTCTGCGCCGCCACGATTGTCATCGCACTATTGGAGTTGCCTGTCGCAATCGAAACGTGGGCACCGCTCGCAGAAAATATGGTCAGCGATTCTGCAACACGACCAAGTGACGTCATCACGATGTACGGTGGAAAGACAGTTGAAGTTCTCAATCCAGATGCTGAGGGTCGATTAGTTCTAGGCGATGCTCTTGTGAAAGCACAAGAGAGCAAAGATCTTGATGGAATTATCGATGTCGCAACTCTGACAGGAGCTCAAGTAGTCGCCCTTGGCACCAGAACTTCTGCTGTAATGACAAATAATGAAGAATTCTCATCTGAATTTATAAAGTTAACTCATGTGACAGGAGAATCTTTCTGGCCAATGCCACTACCAGTTGAGCTACGCGCATCACTTGATTCGCCAATTGCAGATATGGCAAATATCGGAGAGCGTATGGGTGGCATGTTGGTCGCCGGGCTATTCCTCAAAGAGTTTATCGATGGAGACCTTCCGTGGCTCCACCTCGATATAGCAGGACCTTCCTTCAACGAGGGCGCAGCCCATGGTTACACCCCTGTCGGCGGCACTGGGGTCGCAATGCGTTCACTAGTTGAGATAGCCGCTAGCCAAGGCTGAAGAATGGGAATAACGGCCAGAAGCCCGCGTTAGTAATGCGGCGCGAAGGCTGGCAAGATATCCCCGTTGATGAATCATCTTGACCAGGCTTAAAGGAGTCACTCGGTGTCGAATTTCGATCTAGTAGTTCTTGGCGGTGGCAGCGGCGGTTACGCGGCAGCTCTACGTGGGGCTCAGTTGGGTCTGACTGTAGCGCTCATTGAAAAAGACAAGGTCGGCGGCACTTGCTTACACCGTGGATGTATTCCAACAAAGGCGCTGCTGCATGCCGGCGAGGTAGCAGATAGCGCTCGCGAATCTGCACAATTCGGAGTCAATGCAACTTTTAACTCGATTGATATGGCCGGAGTTAATAGTTACAAGGATGGCGTTATCGCCGGCCTTTATAAGGGTCTTCAAGGTTTAGTTAAATCGAGAAACATCACCTACGTTGAAGGTGAAGGTCGTCTGGTTTCCAACAACACTGTCGAAGTAAATGGTGCCCAGTACACAGGAAAGAACATTGTTCTTGCTACAGGTTCATATGCCCGCACGCTTCCAGGTTTAGATATTGATGGCACAAAGGTGATCACTTCAGATCACGGCACAAAGATGGATTATGTTCCAAAAAGTGCAATCGTCTTGGGCGGTGGAGTCATCGGTTGCGAATTCGCATCGGTATGGAAGTCATTTGGTGCAGATGTCACAATCATTGAAGGATTGCCACACCTCGTAGCTCTCGAAGATGAATCTTCAAGCAAGCTCCTAGAACGTGCATACCGAAAGCGCGGAATTAAGTTTGAACTCGGTGTTCGATTTAAATCTCACCGCGTTGATGCAAATGGCGTCACAGTGACTCTCGAAGATGGTCGCGAATTCACTGCCGATATCCTGCTCGTCTCTGTTGGTCGCGGACCAGTCACAGATGGAATTGGTTACCAAGAAGTCGGTATCGCCATGGACCGTGGATACATCACAGTCGATGATCACTGCCGCACAAACATCCCTGGAATCTTCGCTGTCGGCGACATCATCCCAACTCTTCAGCTTGCTCACGTCGGCTTCCAAGAAGGAATTCTCGTCGCGGAAACAATCGCAGGACTCAATCCTCGTCCAATTAATTACGATGGCGTTCCTCGCGTTACATATTCAGAGCCTGAAGTTGCATCCGTCGGACTCTCAACAAAGATTGCCAAGGAACGCGGTTATGACGTTGTCGAACTCGATTACAACCTAGCCGGTAATGGAAAGGCGCAGATTCTTAAGACTGCAGGTTCTATTAAGCTTGTTGCGCAGAAGAACGGACCAGTTCTTGGAATCCATATGGTTGGCGCACGAGTCGGCGAGCTTTTGGCCGAAGCACAATTGATCTTCAACTGGGAAGCATCAGCAGATGATGTTGCTCCACTTGTACATGCACATCCAACACTGTCAGAGGCAATGGGCGAAGCTCATATGGCTCTTGCAGGCAAGCCACTTCACGCACACGGTTAAGTCAGAGGAGATATAAAAATGACATTCTCAGTCACAATGCCAGCTCTCGGTGAGAGCGTAAGTGAAGGAACAGTTACACGTTGGCTTAAGAACGAAGGCGACATGGTCGCTGTCGA
>CAZSEW010000026.1:0-8377 GCA_964606025.1 uncultured Candidatus Planktophila sp. | reverse complement strand
TGCATACATTTTTTCAACAACGGACATTGCAGCCTTTGCATCGGCAACAGTTGAATTGATCTCACCACTTGAGTGATAGCGATTAAATGATGAGAGGAGTTTAGAGAGAGTAGATTCCGTTTCTCCCAGCGCTGCGATTGCGTGAAGTGCTGCAAGCATTCCCGAATCAGCCTTCCAGAAATCTCTAAAGTAGAAGTGGCCTGAGTGCTCTCCCCCAAAAACCGCATTGGTTTCTGCCATAAGTTTCTTGATGTAGGAATGTCCAACTCGAGAACGTATGGCGGTCCCACCATTTTCTTCTACAACTTCCTTGACTGCGCGTGATGAAATCAAGTTATAAATAATATTTGAAGCTGGATAACGCTTTAGTTCACGGGTTGCAATGAGGGCAGTGAGCGCAGAAGGATTGACCAGGTCGCCCTTTTCGTCAACGAGGAAGCAGCGGTCCGCGTCTCCATCAAAAGCTAAACCGATATCGGCTTTATGTTTCTTTACAGCCTTCTGCAAATCAACGAGGTTTGAAGGTTCGATTGGGTTTGCTTCGTGATTTGGGAATGTTCCATCTAATTCAAAGTACATCTCAATGACTTCTGCATTGAGTCTCTTAAATACTGCAGGTGCGGTGTAGCCACCCATGCCATTACCTGCATCAATAACAATCTTCAGCGGACGAATCTGTGAAACATCTACCAACGACAACAGATGATCTACATACTCTTCCAGGAGATTCTGGCTCTTTTCAACGCCGAGATTACGCATCGCCATCGGAGTTCCCTCAGTGACGAAATTTTCAATTGTGACGAGTCCTGATTCTTTTCCGATCGGACGAGCGCCACTTAAGCAGAGTTTGATTCCGTTGTATGCAGCTGGGTTATGACTAGCTGTAAACATCGCACCTGGAAGATTTAACTTTCCTGACGCGAAGTAGAGCATGTCGGTTGAAGCGAGCCCGATGCGAATGACATCAAGTCCCTGCGATGTAACCCCAGCAGAGAATGCACTGGCAAGAGTTGGTGATGATGGGCGCATATCCTCACCGATTACAACTGTTCCTGGCTCACGTTCAATCTCAAGAAATTTAGCAACTGCAACGCCGGTGGCGAAGGCAAAATCTGGAGTGAGTTCCTTATCGACTAATCCACGAATGTCGTAGGCCTTGAAGATTGAATTACTCATGGCTCTATCGTAAAGAGATTTCTATTGAGATGAGAAATTAGGAGGGCACAGCGCGCAGATGCCCACGTCGACCTACGCTTGAATGTGATTGAGATATTGCGGGTGAGGCCTGATCTACGAGAGCACTCTGTGCAACTTCACGTACAGCATCAGCAATCGCCATCAAATCATCATCACTTGGACCTGTTTGATTCTCATCAGCAGCTGGCCGAATGACATTCCAGCCATTAGGAACTGTCAATCGAGTTGAGTGCTTATCGCATAAATCGTAGGCGTGTGGTTCAGAGAATGTTGCGAGTGGCCCAAGGACTGCAGTGGATTCGGCATAGATATATGTGAGCGTCATTGATGCAACCGAGGAACAGCTCACACGTGAACACGTGCGTCCTGAACGAAGGTTTGTACTCATAAGCAGAAGGCTATCCGTGCAGGGTTGAAAGTTAGGGAATTAACACACTTATATTTGAAGAAGGAATTGAAGATTTCGTGAGCACACTTCCAGGGACCAATGGGATGTATCCAGAACCACTCTTTGAAGAAATCAAAGCTGCGCCAGATGTGGCTTTAGAAATATTTGTAAAGGTTACAGAGCGGGTCGATGCAGCGACGGCATATGTGGCTATATCTTCTCCGCGAATTTCAACTCTTTTTGTCTTGCCGCTGCTCGATAGAAGATCCAAAGAAATCCTTATCTCTTTGCCGGTAAAGACGAGGTTCGGCGCCAGACCATTTGTGGCAAGGGTGAACTTCTGAAGATCTGGGGCATGGGTGCTCCAGATAAAGTCGCTCTTTCCTTGTACAACCGTCTGAGTAAAGACAGATCCAAGGATTGGCTGGTCAGAACTTATATGGAGGGCAAATTTTCCAGCAGCCATCTTTATCTTCATAGGGATTTCGACGACTTTCTGATTTGGAATCACTTTGCCGTTGATACCAATCGGCGAGAATGTTCCGTCAGTTGATCGGATTTCAGCGCTAATTCGCGCATCAATCGCGCCTGGCACATAAAGTCTTAGCGTGTGCGGCGTCGCTTGATTTCGATTAACTTGTTGTGGAATCGCAGGAATTTGAAGCACCTTTACTGGTTCTGCAGTTGAATTGAGAATATCTCCACCCAGTGATCGCAAACCGCGTCCGCGTTCATCGATGACAAATCCATTTACTCGACCAGATTTTGGTTTGATATGAATTGCAATCTTCTTTGATCCTGGCGCCAATGAAACGAGTGGAAGATTAAGGAAAGAATTTGCACCAACTACGACATCGCGCGGAGTTACCGCTCCATTATCTGTAAATACATTTACAGTGATGACAGCTTTCCCAAGTCCACTATTAACTAAATTCAGCGAGCCCTTTGATGTGATATCGGCCGTTGCTCCAACAAACCACTGAGATGTAATCGGGCCCGTACATGGCGCAGCCCCAGCCCAGACTCCTTTTCGAGTCTGCCAAATTACTGGAGTAACTTCACCGCTCTCAATTACTGCAGATTGTGAGGAGATTGCATAGCGACTTATTCCAGCAGGTCTAGTCTTCAGCGACTTTGTGCCAGTCTTTCGAATCTCAGGTTTTCCAGTTGATAGCGAGATGGCACTCGATAAACCAGAGAGATTTGGAGGGCATGCAACAGCTGGATAGCTTTCGTTATATCTGCTCGTTGAAACTGTGACGTTAAGGAGATTTGCAATAGCCAGTATGGCAGCGGTTGCAATAACTAAGAAGAATGTGCGTTCAGTTCTCATGCCAGCACCTTCTCCGAAATTTCACGCTTTCTGCGCCCGGCAGGAAGGGCAAGCACAACTACGGTGACTAGAACTATGACAAAGAAGGAGATCCACGCTCGACGGCTTGTTCCATCATGAAAAACAGTAATTTCACCAGCGTTAGTCACTTCAAAAGTGGGTAGGCCATTCACATCTTGAATTCGAGCACTACGGAAACCGTCCTGATAAATTCTCCAACCATTACTGAAGTTTTCTGTAATTGTGACAGTTCCTGGCTCAGGAACTACAGCCTTAATTCCTTTACTTTCCAGAATTGAAATCGTTCCTGAATAATCAGTGAAGATCAGCTTTCCTGTTGGTGCAGTGACTTTCCAGACGATTCCCGCCTTTGTTGCAGAAGTTCGGGTGAAACCACCTAAGCCGTCGATAGTCTGCACAACCTCATCCGGGATAGGTCGCTTCAAAAAGACGTATTTGATTCCGTAGGTTGCAAAGACGTTGCTTGAGGTGACCCCTGTGTTATCAACCAATCCTTCTACCGCCCACGAAATAATTTCTGAGTTCTCTGGAGCAACATCAGCATGCCCAAGGGCTGCATCAGAACCTCTCGAGATGAAATATGAGAGCGACTGTTGATCTCCATTGGAATAAGGGCGAATAACCAGAGTCTTAGCACCCGGCTCAACTGCGAGATAGGAAGGAAGTACCTTTGTCGATCCGCTCCGTAGCGGTGAATTAGAACCTACTGAAATCAACCAAGAGATGGAAGTTGCGGTGTAGGTGATTGTAAGTATAAGGACTGCTGCAACGGAGATATGGCGGTAATTTAGATGAGATTGCTGGAGTCTCGAACTTATCTTGTCAAACATGACAATCGCTGAAGTAATTGAAAAGAGAGTCGCAAGTGCAATGAATACGCCAGGAAATACTCTTGCACTGAGAGTTGATCCAGCGCTCGGAACAACGAGCCCACCTGCAAGTGTTCCCGCAAGAAGAAAGACGATTCCGGGAAGAGCAAATTTGCGAGCTGCAGTTGTTGAGAAGAATGAGAAGAAGAGAATCGCAGTGATTGGACTAATACTCCACCACGGGAGTGATCCTGGGCCGCCAGGATTGCCTAGGAATGCAAGGTTGGGTCCTCCGCCCGGAATCGTGATTCCTATTTCCAGAAAGAGTCTGGATGGATGTCGAAGTAATCCAAAGGAGTTTGGCGCTGCCATTAAGAATGGAATAAAGAAAAGCGCACCTCGCTTAGCTGCTCGCTGCAGGAAGAGCGGATCCTTTGAATTGTTTCCTGATTTCTTAAAATCGATAACTATGAGCACCGAAGTAGCGACAAGCAGAATGAGAAGAATTGATGGATTGAAGAGTAGGAGAATGCCCACAAATAAGGCGTGGCGATAAATTCCGCGCCATCCCCATTTCTCGATTTCAACCCAGTGTTGAATTTGTCGAACAATAAATGGGAGCGAAATCAGCAACACTAGAAGACCGAGCCTTCCGGAGTTCACGGCAGCGACTGCAACTGGAGAAAGCGCATAGAGAAGTGATGCACCAGCTGCTAACCAGCCATTTTCCGTATATTTCTTAAGGTATCGATGTGCAGAAACCAGAAGAAGGAATGGCGCCGCGAGAAAGAAGAGAGTGAGAAATATTTGTGGATTTCCAAAGGTGGCTATCGATGCAACTCCAACAAAGAGAACCCACGCAGGAGTGGATTGACCACTACCCATACCAACTTCATGCCAACTTGCGATGTAACGTTTGATTAAGTCGATTGCGCTATCTGGAGATTGAGCAAGCGCTCCTCCAGATAAATCTCCGAATCGGTGACGAGCCCAACCTACGGTGAGGATTGCGAGAATTGATGCTGCAATAATCATTGGCCGACGAAATATTGTTCTCCACGATGCGTGAGCAATTGGAGTAAGTAGATCTTCATCTTCATCCACCGTAAGGTCGCTTATAACCGGCGAATCTTGACTCTTTACATCGGGAAGAATCTTTGAGCGTAGCAACGCAGTGGTGCGATTGAGTGAGGCGCGAAGCTGCACTGTGCGAGAAGGAATGAAGGTCTTCACTACACGTGAAGAGATAAAACGATGTTTCTTTCGAAATCTTCGTGCTTCCAAGAGTTCGGCAGGATGAATGATCAGTGTTGCAATCGCAAGAAGTTCATCGGATGCATACCCCGGAAGCTTGGCGAATAAATATCCGATGGATCGCAGGATTGCTCCAGAGAGAAGTTGGAGTCCTAACCACGGTAGTGAGAAGGCAGACGAGTTAGCGAGCAATACGTATGCTGCATTTCTTCTATCGAGAAGTAAAGGCCTATGGAGAAGTGCTCCTTCAACATCAACACTTCTACGTTCATTGCTTGAGGCCTGGGCGTGATATCCAATTGCATCTGAGACTGCAATGACTGAGTGTCCTGCAACTCTAACTCTCCAGCCAAAATCAACATCATCTCTGAAGAGCTCAAGATTCTGATCAAAGCCGCCAAGTTCTTCAAAGACATCGCGGCGAATCAGCGCACCGGCAGTGCTGACGGCAAGAACCTCATGAACTCCGTCATGTTGACCTTGGTCATATTCGGCAGGTTCAAGTCCCGTCCAGCGAGCGCCATTTGTTGCGATGCTGATTCCTTGTTCAATCAGATGTGTTCGATCATGCCACCCTAATAACTTTGGACCAGCCATAACAACACTTGGTCTATCCGCGATTGCATCGAGAAGTGCTTCGAGTGCACCCGGATGGAGAACGCAATCGTCGTGAAGGATCCAAATCCATTCTTCACTATCAGCTATCTGTGTTGGGAGCTGTGCAACGCCGTGAGCAATGGCAGCGCCGAAACCAACTTCCCTGTCTAGTGTTGCTACAGGGATGCGTGCACCTTTAAGTAATTTCGCAGATGAATCAATAGATCCTGTATCGATTGCAACTATTTGATCTGCTTTGCGAGTTTGCGATGCAATTGATGCAACAACTTCTGGAAGCCATGTTGCGCCATCGTGAACGACAAGAATTGCCGTAACGCATTGGGAGCTCATAGGTAGAACCTACCTAACTAAAATAACTGCAAAAGTCGGCTGGAATATTGGCCTCCGGTTAAGCAGGGCGGCGCTTTAAACGGCGACGCTCACGCTCAGAGAGTCCGCCCCAGATACCAAAGCGCTCATCATGGGCAAGGGCATATTCGAGGCACTCTTGACGAACTTCGCAAGAAAGGCAGACGCGCTTTGCTTCGCGAGTCGATCCGCCCTTTTCAGGAAAGAATGCTTCAGGGTCTGTCTGGGCGCATAGTGAGCGCTCCTGCCAGGAGAGCTCAAAATTCTCTCCGCTAGCTAGTTGAATAGTTGGTCCAGCAGTGGGGGCTGATGGCTTGCCAGTTGAACTTCCTTCTGGGCGGATTGGCATTCGCAAATCTCCTCAAGTCATTAGGGGCGGGATTCATTGTGAATCACTCGCGCTCTAGGAGTGAATTACACCCGTGTAATCCCTTTGAGTCAACCCCAAGGTAGAGACTTTTTCGATATTTGCCGGCGAAAAGTGCGGTTTTTAGAGAGAAATTGGTAATTCACCGCTTGGGGAGAGGTATTTCTGCGATTTTTTTGAATCTGCGGCCACCCTTGTGCCATGAGTTACGAAAGATTGTGACAGATGCGAACCCGTTCCGATTGTGACGTTATCGCCAATGATGCAGTCGTCGATGATTACATCAGCTTCGATAACACAGCCCGAACCGATTGATGTTCCACCTGTAATTCGGGCGCTCTCGGCAATTGTGGTGCCAGGTTGAGCCAGGAACGCTCCCCCGACAAGATCACGAGAACCCTTAAATAGCGCGGCGGGAGTACCGACATCGAGCCAGTAAGACTGATCTTTGAATCCGAAGACAGCGCGGCCATTAGATACAAGTGCAGGGAATGTTTGGCGTTCAATGCTGACAACTTCACCAAGTGGAATCTCATCAACTACTGATGGAGAGAAAACATAACAACCGGCATTGATTGAATTAGTAACTGGGTTATCCATCTTCTCAAGAAATGCAGTTACGCGGCCTGAAGAATCAGTTGGTACGCATCCGAATGCACGAGCATCGTCAACTTCAATCAAATGCAGAGTCACATCTGCGCCTTTCTCTACATGAAAGGCGATTTGATCTGCAATTGAGTGACGACTCAAGACATCTCCGTTAAAAATCACAATTGGTTCATCGCGTCCAAGAAGCTCTGCAGCATTACGAATCGCCCCACCAGTACCAAGAGGTTCTTTCTCAACTGCGTAGAGAATCTTTATCCCCCACTTGCTGCCATCTCCAAAATAGGGAGTAAAGACCTCAGCTAAATACGAGGTTGCCAGGACAATTGTGTGAAGACCAGCCTTCTTAGCGGCAAGAATTTGATGTTCGGTAACAGGAAGACCTGCGACAGGAAGCATCGGTTTAGGAGAATCATTTGTTAGCGGCTTTAGACGTGTGCCGAAGCCGCCAACGAGAAGAATTCCAACGGCCATTCTTACCTACCTGACTTCTTATTTGTAGCTGCAGAGTTGATGCGCTCTGCAGCATCTGAGATCTGCTGATCGGTTGCTGTCATTGCAATACGGATGAATTGCGCAGCTTTATCGCCATAGAAGATTCCGGGGGTGACGATGATTCCGATATCTGCAAGCCATGAGACTGAATCCCATGCGCTCTCATTTCTCGTAGCCCAGATATATAACCCCGCAGCTGAATCATGAATCTCAAAGCCAGCGCTTTGAAGTGCAGGGACTAGCTTGGCTCGCCTGGAGTTGTAGCGATTTCGCTGCTCTGCAACATGAGAAGAATCAGAGAGGGCTGCAATCATCGCCTTCTGCACGGGAAGAGAGACCATCATTCCTGCATGCTTGCGAACCTCTAATATCTTCGCAATTAAGAGTGGGTCTCCGATAACAAATGCAGCACGATAGCCGGCCATAGAAGATCTCTTTGATAGCGAGTACACCGCCAGAATATTTTTATTGTCTCCACCGGTGTGCTTCAAGATTGAAGTTGGAGTCTGTGAATCCCCAAACTCGAGATAACACTCATCCGAGACAAGGGTTGCGCCATTCTTTCGTGACCAATCGATGGCAGCGCGAAATTCAGATTCGGAGTGCACGCGTCCCGACGGATTAGAAGGTGAATTCACCCATGCCATATCTGCAGATGGCCATGTTGAAGCATCGATAGCAACTGCCGTTGCTTCTGCTTGCGCAAGCAGCGAACCAACTAGATATGTGGGGTATGCAATCTCTGGATAGAGAACGCTCTGTGCTTCAAGAAAAGTTGGAAGCCAGGCAACGAACTCTTTGGATCCGATTAATGGCAGAACTCCAAAATCTCCCGTTGCTCCAAGAGTTTTCTCTGCCCAACTTCGAATTGCGCTTTGCAACTCCGGAGTTCCGACAGTTACTGGATAACTTGGAGAGTTCGAGGCGCTACGAAAAGCCTC
>CAZSEW010000025.1:0-8424 GCA_964606025.1 uncultured Candidatus Planktophila sp. | reverse complement strand
AAAGGTATTCCCGGTGTAACTCTCGCTGAAGGTGTAACAGGTCCTTACGATGTCATCATGCGCGCAGAGGCGCCATCAATGGAAGATTTCGGTCGCGCAATTCTCTCTAAGGTTCAAGCTGTTCCGGGCATTACTCGTACGCTCACTTGCCCCGTAACTAATTAAGCCAGACTTAATCAAGCCAGAGTTAATCTAGTTTCACTCCAACCTGTCTTCTAATCTCTTCACCGATACCAAGAATTTCAACTGTCTGGTGATGAGTATGGAGCGGGGATTCAAGCATCCCTTGCGCAACATATGAGGCTAAATAATTTGCTTGGTAACACAAGCCCTCATGTCCAACCACACCAGTCTTATCTTTCCAATGTGGACCTCGCCCGTTGAATACCGCTTCATGAAGATTAAGCCCAGTTGGAGTAAAGAAGGGAGCGTCTACAAGCAGAACTCCTTCTGAACCTGATACTGAAGCTTGAGTTGGGACGTGGTTGTAACCGGTGTAAGTGATGACAGCTCTTGCACCAGATGCGTATTCAAGAACAGCACTCGCCATTGCTTCTGAATGAGGACTATGCAGAACTCCTGTTGCCGAAATCTTTATTGGTAGACCAAGGATCTGCTCTGCAAATGCCAGAGGGTAAATTCCCATATCTTGCGTGATGCTCGCTTCAGGTAACCACAATCGAGCAATTTCGCGATTATCTTGTCCAAAGTCAGCTTGGATGAGATCAATTCGCCCAAGTGTTCCTCGTTCTAACATCTTTCGGATGATTGAAGCTTGAGGCAAGTATCTAGACCACATCGCCTCCATGGCAAAGACGCCAGCCTTGCGAGCCGAGCTATAGAGCAACTCTGCATCGGCTTTACGAATTGTCGATGGCTTCTCAATCAGAACATGTTTGCCAGATTCGATTGCGATCAGCGCATCAGCTAAATGAGTATTTGGAAGGGTTGCGATATAGATGACATCTACATCTGCTTGAGCACAGAGCGCCTCGTAAGAATCGAAAGTTTTCTCAACGCCAAATTTCGCAGCTAACTTCTGTGCTTTTCCAGGAGTCTTCGAAGCGATTCCCACTACTTGCTGCTTTGTATTCTTCTGAAGGGTATTTATGAATACTTCCGCGATATCCCCCGCACCAACAATGCCCCATCGCAGTGAAGGTACTGAAGAGGGATCAAGAATTTCTGGTTCTGGGAAATCGTTATCGGAAAATTGCTTTACAACTCCAGAGAACATGGCCATTTCGAATTACCCAAGAACTCCATTATTTCGAGATTGAGCGCTCTTGAGCAGATGAGTGATTACCTCGGTGTAAGAAACTCCGGATGCCACCCACATCTTCGGGAAAACTGAAGTGGCAGTAAATCCCGGCATTGTGTTGAGCTCATTGATAATAACTTCGCCACTTGGCGTGAGGAAGAAATCTACGCGAGCAAGGCCAGAACAACCCAGGGCCTGAAAAGCCTTGATTGCACTTTCCTTTATCTCAATTGCTGCTGCCTCCGAGATTGGAGCTGGAAGTTCAATCGATGTTGCTCCATCCAAGTACTTGGCTTCAAAATCATAGAATTCGAATTTGCTATCGATGTGAATCTGGCCGATGACAGATGCTTGAGGCTTTCCATCGATTTCGAGAACAGCGCATTCAATCTCAGCACCATTTATCGCCTTCTCAATCATTGCCTTGGGATCAAACTTATGAGCCTCTGTAATGGCCGCAGCAAGAGCATCTATCGATTTCACCTTAGTTGTGCCGCGTGAAGATCCACCTCGTGCTGGCTTAACAAATACGGGAAGGCCGAGCGCTTCAACTGCCTTGGTAATTGATGCGCCATCACTCTGCCACTCGGATTTCTTTACAACCAATCCTGGAGCAGTCTTTATCCCGTGTGAGGCAAAGATTGGCTTAGCAAAAGATTTATCCATGGCAACTGCAGATGCAAGTACACCTGAACCAACGTAGGCGATATCCGCCATTTCAAGAAGACCCTGAATTGTTCCATCTTCGCCATATGGGCCATGTAGCAACGGGAATACTAAATCGATATTGAGAGGCTTGCCTTCAACCGAAAATCCAGCGACATCAGCAACAACTTTCTGCGCGCCTGATGGAACTTGAGGAAGAACGCCATCTTTTATTGCAAAGTGATGACCTTCAGGTATGAGTACCCATGAGCCATCTTTAGTTATGCCAATCAATATTGGTTCATAGAGTGAGCGATCAATCGCAGCAATAACTCCACCTGCTGAAATACATGAAATTTCGTGCTCACTACTTCGCCCACCGCAGATAATTGCAACGCGCTTGGTCATCGAATGAAGTTTTCAGCCTTGGTTGTAATCTCCATAAGCCTTTGCAGCGCATCTTGTGGCGATAACTTCTCACTGACGATATCTGCAACTGCTTCAATTACCGGAACTTCAATGCCTACACGGTGTGCAATTTCAAGGACAGCACTTGATGATGCGACGCCTTCGACTGTCTTAGACATCTGCTTGCGAGCTTCGGCAATAGAGCCTGTGCGTCCAATGTATTCGCCGAATGTACGGTTACGTGAAAGTGGTGAACCGCAACTTGCAACGAGATCGCCCATGCCGGCAAGACCTGCTGCAGATAGCGGATCAGAACCGTGCGCTGCACAGAGGCGTGCTACTTCATTAAGTCCACGAGTAATGAGCATCGCCTGGGTGTTCTCGCCGTACCCCATACCGATTGAAAGTCCTACAGCGAGAGCAATAACGCTCTTGATTGCACCAGCTAGTTCGCACCCTTGTACATCTACTGATGTGTAAACGCGGTAATACGGGGTACGGAATAAATCTCTAATTTGATCTGCAAGTTCAAGTGATGCAGCTGCAGCGACTGCCCCAGCAGGTTGGCGAAGGACGAGTTCATCAGCAAGATTTGGGCCGGTAATGATTGCAATCTTATGCATTCCGATGACATCGATGATTACCTCCGTCATGCGCATCTGAGTGCTGATCTCAATTCCTTTGAGGGTACTGACAATGGTGCAGGTCTCTGAGAATCGAGATTTCCACTCTTCAAGGGTTGATCTAATTTGCTGTGCGGGAATAGCTAAAACGTAAACATCAGAGAAAGCGAAGGCATCATCGAGACTATTGGTCGCAACTAAAGTCTCAGGCAGAACGTGTTCACCAAGGTACTTCTTATTGGTGTGAAGAGTATTGATCTCGGTGATGACTTCAGGGCTACGTCCCCATAAGAGAACATCATTTCCGGCATCGCTTAACACCTGCGCCATGGTTGAACCCCACGCGCCTGCTCCGAATACCGTTACTTTGCTCATGCTCTCTTCTTCTTAAAGTTACCTGTACGTGGAAGTTCTGATGTGTGCGGGTCAAAGATTACTTCAGGACGCTTCTCACCACGAATATCTTCGAGTAATACGGTGATTTCACGCATGATTTCCGCCGTCGCCTCTTTCAGAGCCTGAGGATCTTCATGCTTGCCCTTCCAGCGAGAAAGGTCGACAGGTTTTCCTGCTCGGATGATGATTGTCTTTCTCGGAAAGAGAGATATTTTTGTTGTGTAATTTGGAACAACTAATTGAGATCCCCATTGAGCAATCGGAATCACTGGTGTATCTGTCTCAAGGGCCAGGCGAGCACATCCGGTTTTAGCAACCATCGGCCACATATCTTCATCTCGAGTAAGAGTTCCCTCTGGATACACACCTAACATATGACCGGCTTCAAGCAAGATCTTGGCGTGGTCGACAGCCTTTTTGGCATCCGCACTTTCTCGTTCTACGGGAATTTGTCCTGCGGCTAGGAGAATCTTGCCAATAACTGGAACTTTAAAGACACCTGATTTGCCGAGATATCGCGGTGCACGACCATTACGAAAAAGAAAATGTGTAAAGACCAAAACATCGAGATAAGACATGTGGTTGCTCGCGACGATTACGCGACCTTTGGGCGGAATGTTCTCGGCGCCTTTCCAATCACGACTCATAAAGAGATTGAAGATTGGAATCAGAATTCCTGCGCAGATTTTGAAAGTGAGATTTGTTCCAAGTGGATATCCCCGCGGTGGAGCGTAGGAAACCTTGAACTGCGACATGTCTGAAATTCTATCTGCAAAAGAAAGAAGGAGCCTTGCTTTCGCAAGACCCCTTCTTTACTAAAGTTCTAAGAATTAACGCTTCTTAGCTGACTTCTTTGCTGGCTTCTTCTTAGCAGGAGCCTTCTTTGCTGCCTTCTTAGCAGCTGGCTTCTTCTTAGCAGGAGCCTTCTTTGCTGCCTTCTTAGCAGCTGCCTTCTTCACTACTGGCTTTGCAACAGCCTTAACTTCTGGCTTTGGTGCTGGGCCAAGCTTGCGCTCTCCAGAAATGATTTCCTTAAGAGCCTTTGCAGGAAGGAAGCGTGCCTTCTTTGAAGCCTTGATTTTGATTGTCTCGCCAGTAAATGGGTTACGTCCCATACGTGCCTTGCGATCAACCTTCTTAAACTTACCGAAATCATTGATCATGACATCGTTGCCTGCTGACATGTTACGGACGATTGTGTCGAACACGATGTCTACAGCGTGAGCTGCTTCTTTCTTGCTGCCGTTGAAGTGTGGGGCCAACGCAGCGATGAACTGGGCCTTATTCATTCAATATCCCCTTAATTTCGTTTCTTTACGCGTAAAAATTAAGCTTTTGCTTAACTGAGTAAAACTTAAACCTAAGTAAGGGGTGAGAGCGTTATTGCGTGCGCGTGTCGCAACGAAATGTTTTCCCGAAAATTGCAGTATTTATGCGTAAAAAACTCTCATTCTCTTATTGAGAGTTTTACAGAAGGCGCTCACCCCACATAGAAAAACCTTGATTTACGCTTACTTTCAAGGGCAAATCAAGGTTTTCCATTTAATTGGATGCGTAATTAGATGCGGATTGGCAGCGTCGTTGGCTTATATGCCGGGCGCTTTGCTTCAAAAGCATCGATTGCATCGGTCTGCTTGAGCGTTAGACCAATGTCATCGAGGCCCTCCATGAGGCGCCAACGAGTGTAATCATCGAGTTCAAATGCAACCGTGACATCTTTGTAAGAGACGGTACGAGAATCGAGATCGACGGTAATCGCCGTAGTTGGATCGCTCTCAATGGCTACCCAGAGCGCCTCGACAGCATCCTGAGGCAAGATCACTGTGAGCAGGCCGCCCTTAAGTGAGTTGCCACGGAAGATATCTGCAAAGCGGCTTGAGATAACGGCTTTGAAGCCATAGTTCTGTAGTGCCCAGACCGCGTGTTCGCGAGATGAACCAGTACCGAATTCAGGACCTGCAACCAGAACCGTTCCGTTCTTGAATTCTTCCTTATTGAGAACAAACTCAGGATCGTTGCGCCATGCGCTAAAGAGACCATCTTCGAAACCGCTGCGAGTTACGCGCTTGAGATAGACAGCCGGAATGATTTGATCTGTATCAACATTGCTGCGACGTAGAGGAACACCTGTGCCTGTGTGGCTAATGAATTTTTCCATGATGTGTTATCCCCCTCTTACAAATCTGCCGGTGATGAAAGTGTGCCGCGGATGGCAGTTGCTGCTGCAACAAGTGGACTGACGAGGTGAGTACGTCCACCCTTACCTTGGCGACCTTCAAAGTTTCTATTTGATGTTGACGCAGAACGTTCGCCAACAGCAAGTTGATCTGGATTCATACCAAGACACATTGAGCATCCTGCATTACGCCATTCAGCTCCTGCATCGAGGAAGACTTTATCTAGCCCTTCCTTCATCGCTTGCTGACGGACTCGCTCGGAGCCAGGTACAACGAGCATGCGAAGCTTCGGTGCAATCTTCTTGCCCTTCAGCACATCTGCTGCTGCACGGAGATCTTCAATACGACCGTTGGTGCAAGAGCCCAAGAAAACAGTGTCGATAGCTATCTTCTTCAATGGGGTTCCAGCTTCGAGGCCCATGTAAACAAGGGCGCGTTCCGCCGCTCCTCGCTCTTCTGAATCTGCAATATCTGCAGGGTTTGGAACAGATGCATTAAGCGGAAGTCCCTGACCTGGGTTGGTTCCCCAAGTAACAAAAGGCTCTAGCTCATCTGCATTGAGAGTAATTTCAACATCAAACTTTGCATCAGCATCTGTAAATAGCGTCTCCCAATAACTTTGGGCGGCAGCAAAATCTTCTGGAGCATGTGGCTTGCCCTTAATGTAATCAAATGTCGTCTGGTCAGGTGCGATTAGTCCAGCACGCGCACCAGCTTCAATAGACATATTGCAAATCGTCATGCGACCTTCCATAGAAAGTGCGCGAATGGCGGAACCACGGTATTCAATGATGTAACCCTGTCCCCCACCAGTTCCGATCTGGGCGATGATTGCAAGGATAATATCTTTAGCAGTAACGCCTGGCTTTAAAGTTCCTTCAACATTAATCGCCATAGTCTTTGGGCGACGTGATGGAAGTGTCTGTGTCGCAAGTACATGTTCAACTTCTGAGGTACCAATACCGAATGCAATTGCACCGAATGCGCCATGAGTAGATGTATGTGAATCTCCACAGACGATTGTCATTCCCGGCTGCGTAATTCCTAGCTGAGGTCCAACGACGTGAACTACACCTTGATCGGCATCACCCAATGAGTGGATGCGAATTCCAAACTCTTTAGCATTATTGCGCAAGGTATCGATCTGAAGCTTTGAAACAGGATCTGCAATCGGCTTTAAGATATCTAAGGTTGGCGTGTTGTGGTCTTCGGTTGCGATAGTCAGATCTGGGCGGCGAACTTTGCGCCCTGCAAGACGTAGACCATCGAAAGCTTGCGCACTTGTTACTTCGTGAATGAGTTGTAGATCGATGTAGAGAAGGTCAGGTTCTCCTTCTGCCGAACGAACGATATGGTCTTCCCAAATCTTCTCCGCTAATGTCTTGCCCATCAGTCTCGTGCTCCTTCATCCGTAATTCACTTAAATCGGCTTCTCAATTGCATCTCAATAGGTGGGATGCTAATATCAATCCGTGGATAAGAAGAATAGCGGAGTCGGCGTATTAGATAAAGCCGTAAATATCTTGGCTACCCTCGAATCCGGCCCTCATTCGCTCGCTGAACTCGTTGCAGCCACCGGTATCGCCCGTCCTACTGCGCATCGTTTGGCTGTAGCCCTTGAGCACCATCGACTTGTATCTCGCGATCTCAATGGTCGTTTCATTATTGGCCCACGCTCTTCAGAACTTGCCGCCGCAGCCGGTGAAGATCGCCTCATCGCAGCTGCTGCCCCAGCGCTGGCCGCTCTTCGCGATGCAACTGGCGAATCAGCACAACTTTATCGCCGTCAAGGAGATATCCGAATCTGCGTTGCTGTTGCTGAACGTTTATCTGGACTTCGCGACTCTGTTCCAATCGGTGCATCGCTAACAATGCAGGCGGGATCTGCGGCCCAAATCTTGATGGCTTGGGAAGATTCAGAGAAGATTCATCGCGGGCTAAAGAATGCGCGTTATACAGCAGCTCATTTGGCCGCAGATCGTCGTCGCGGTTGGGCTCAATCAGTCGGTGAACGCGAAGCAGGCGTTGCATCTGTCTCTGCACCAGTTCGCGGTCCCAATGGAAAAGTTATTGCAGCTGTTTCAATTAGCGGTCCTATCGAACGATTGGGGCGTCAACCTGGGCGTCTTCATGCAGCAGCTGTTGTTGCAACGGCAGAACGCCTTACAGAACATTTAAAGCAAGCCAAATAATTAAATTAGGCTAGTTACCGTTCGGATAGATCGAGTTCGCGAAGAACTCTAGAGATAATCGAAAATCCAAAACCTTTACGCTGCAAGAGCGATTGAATTCGTCGAACCTGAACATCGGGTGCAAGACGTGACATCGTGTTGTACTTCTTAAATCCTAAATCGAAGGCTGAGCGATATTCGGATTCATCATCGATAGCTTCGAGCGCTTCATCAATGAGCTCTTGGGTAACGCCCTTCTGACGAAGTTCGCCAGCAATGATTCGCTTTGAAATCTTCTTATGGTCATGGCGCGACTTAGCCCAGGCTAGAGCAAACTCTCGATCGTTGACGAGACCGCTCTCTTGTAAACGGAAGAGAACTGCCTGAGCAATATCATCTTCTACACCACGGGTCTTAAGGTGAGCGAGAAGCTCGCCCTTACTCTTTGCTCGAGTAACAAGTGCGTTGAGCGCAATTGTGTGAGCAACTTCGTAAGGGTCAGAGCCCTCGCCTCGTGAAACCTTTGCAAATTGCAGTGAAATTAGAAATCAACCTCTGCAGCTGCTTCATCGATCTCAGCGATTAGCGCTGCATCGACCTCTACAGGTACGAAGCTTGCGCGAATCTTTGACTCGATCTCATTGGCAAGATCTGGGTTATCGATAAGGAAGGCACGTGAATTCTCCTTGCCCTGACCGAGCTGATCTGCCTCGTAGGTGTACCAAGCGCCAGACTTCTTAACG
>CAZSEW010000024.1:0-8478 GCA_964606025.1 uncultured Candidatus Planktophila sp. | reverse complement strand
TGGGGTTGTTCATTTATCTTCATCAAGATGGGTCTTGAATTTCTCACACCATTTGGCGTGGCCTTTATTCGATGTGCCTTAGGGGCACTAACGCTCTTTGCAATCGCAAAGGTGCGAGGATTTAAATTACCCAGAGACCGCAAGGCACAATTTCATATCTGGGTCGTTGCGATTTTTCTCAATGTTATTCCTGGAATCTTCTATGCACTTGCAGAGACTGCGATCACCTCGGTTCTGGCAGGAATTATCAATGCAGTTACACCGCTGATGACCTTGATTGCAATACTTCTGGTCAATCGGCAAGAGAAGGCAAAGCCATTTCAGGTCATCGGTTTACTCATTGGCTTCTTTGGAGTTCTCACTGTCCTAGGGGCTTGGAGAGGCTTCGGCGATAATCCACTGTGGGCAATCCTTGTTCTTCTTTCAGCCGTTGCTTGCTACGGAATCTCATTTCCTTACACTCGTAAGAATGTTATGCCGCTGCAACTTCAGCCTGAATCAATCGTGTCACTTCAGTTGATTCTTGCCTCAATTACTTTGTTGCCATTCTTCTTATTTAATGGTGTCTCGAGTTACAACCCAGATATAGATGCGCTTCTAGCAATGGTCG
Organism: uncultured Candidatus Planktophila sp.; assembly: GCA_964606025.1. Lineage (GTDB taxonomy): Bacteria > Actinomycetota > Actinomycetes > Nanopelagicales > Nanopelagicaceae > Planktophila. Next base: position 7,868 of record CAZSEW010000024.1, on the reverse strand, counting down.
CACTGGGAGTATTTGGAAGCGGCTTTGCTTATCTTTGGAATTTCAAAGTGATGGAGCTAGCTGGCAGTGCAATTGCGAGCTCAGTAACCTACTTAACGCCTGTGGTTGCAATCATCGTGGGAATCATATTTCTAGGTGAGAAGATCACTTGGAATGAACCTGTTGGTGCGCTTATTGTTTTACTGGGTGCAGCGATTGCTCAAGAGCGGATAAAACTTAAGCGTAATTAATCGATCTTCCAGCCATCTTTAATTGGGCCAAGATCAATACCAGCGGCTGCGTGATCTGTATTTTCACCGCGAGCCATTTGTGCATCATGGGCTGCGTTGTGCCAACGCTTCTCAATCTTTCCAAAGCGCCAAATGAAGAGGGCAAGTCCCCAAACAATGGCAAATGCTGCAACGATAAAGTAGCCGGCAGAGTTGAGGTTAAATGCAAGTGCATAATCCCAGAATCCGCCAGTGAGATTGAGTTGCTCTGCAATCACCTGACAAATTTCAAGACCGCCAACAAAGAGGGCTACTCCAACCGAGAGACCAGTGATGATGATGTTGTAGTAAACCTTGCGAACCGGCTTTGAGAATGCCCAGCCGTAGGCGAAGTTCATAAATGAACCATCGATGGTATCGAGCAAACTCATTCCACCTGCAAAGAAGAGTGGAAGAGAGATAACTGCCCACCAAGGAAGACCTGCGATCACTGAAGAACCAGCCAATACGAGAAGACCGATTTCAGTTGCAGTATCAAAACCAAGTCCGAAGAGAATTCCGAGGGGATACATCTTCCAGCTCTTATCAATACGTCGTGCGATTGGTCCAAAGAAACGCATCAGCAATCCGCGAGAGTTCAGGTGCTTCTCAAGTTCTTCTTCGTTATAGAGACCTTTACGCATCTTGAAGAAGACGCCAACGATTGATACCAAAATAATTAAATTCAGGATTGCAATGATCATTAAGAATGTGCCAGAGACTGTAAGTCCGATAATTCCTGTGTAGTGATGCAGGGCAGAATCTTCATCTTTAAGCTGACTTCCAACAGCTTTGATTCCAAAGTTGAGCAAGATGGCCAGCGCTGCAACAACTGATGAGTGACCGAGTGAGAAGAAGAACCCAACTGCCAATGGGCGCTGGCCTTCTGACATTAACTTTCGTGTGGTGTTATCGATCGCGCTGATGTGATCGGCATCGAATGCATGGCGCATTCCGAGGGTGTAGGCCAGGACCGCTGTGCCCCAACCAAAGAGAGTTCCATCTGCGAGCTCGTAATTGCCTGTGGTGGCCTTCCACATCAGAAGGGCGCCAGAGATATGGAGAAAGGCGATAAAGCCGAACATCAGAGCCATACGGCGCCATTCGTCGCTCGTCAGGCGATCGCGCAGGGGTATGCGGGGGATGTCACGCACAACCTCGTTCATGGGAGCCCACTTCCTGCCTAGATGCAAATCATTTGCAAGAAGAAAGATTAACGGAGAATTTACAAGTAAGCCAGTTGAAATAAGCGTGGGAGTCCTAGCGTTAGGTCTAGAGTGCAGGAATCTGCCAGGGCGAGTAACGGGGAGGTCACATATGAGCGATGACGACGGCCAGGACGAGCTAGTTACTGAGGAAATGCTCTGGGATCGAATCCCTGAAGTTCATGGTGAAGAACGCGCAAATACTTATTACGAACTCTCTGCCCGAATCTTCGCTCGTGGCCAATATGACGAAGCTTTGGCGCTCGCCGAAACTGCGCGAGATATCTTCTCTGAACTTGGAGCAGCTGCTCCTAGCGAAGGTTTAGCGCAGGCTTACTCTGCAATCGGATACAACCTCAATCAGTTAAAGCGTATGGATGAAGCAGCAACAGCGATGAGCAAAGCTGTTGCAATTTTGCGAGAAAATAAATCTCCAATTGCACTTGAACTCGCTTGCACATTGGGCGAGTGGTGGTACTCATCAAAGAATTATGAAAAAGTTATTGAAACGATGTATGAATGCTCGCAAGAGCATTTAGTCGATGGAAACACAATCGGCGCAGCAAACGATATGCACCTTATTGGATGCGCACATCGCGAACTTAAGAATTACAACGAAGCAATCATTTGCTTCCAAGAAGCACGCAAAATGTTTAAGCTCGAAAAGGAAGTAATCCATATTGCACGTTGTGATCAGAAGATTGCATCCTGCTATGTCGAAATCGGAGAAGGTGAAAAGGCGCTAGAGGCTGCACGTAAAGCAATAGATGTCTTTGAGACCGCACATGATCATCGCCGCGAAACCTTTGCTCTCTTTGAATACGGCAAAGCAGAAGTTCTACTTGGAAAACTCGAAGATGGCTTGGCAACCCTTGATGGAGTACTTCAGATAATTGCGGAAGATGAGCCAAAGGATTTTGAGTTCATTCTCGATATCGAAACTCGCATGGTTGACGTCATGCGCCAATTAGGACGTATAGATGAAGCCAATGAAGTAGAGCGACGTCTTGCATCAGTGCGTGAAGCGCTTAAAGAAGATGAGGCGCCCAACGAGGATGGATTTCCTGCGCTAAATAGCTAGGACTTACGAGGTAAGTGCTGCAGCGCCCAGTGATACATCGCAATTGCGCCGGCTGCCGAAGCATTCATGGATCGCGTAGACCCGTATTGCTCTATTGCATAGAGAACTTCGCAGATTTCAATTCCTTCATCTGACATGCCAGCGCCCTCCTGGCCGAAGAGAAGTACACACTTCTCAGGAAGTTGCGAACCTTCAAGGTGCTTTGAGGATGGAACATTATCGATACCGATAATCGGCACCTGATATTCCTTACACCAAGCAGCAAAATCAGCGACTGTTGGGTGGTGAAGTACGTGCAGATAGCGGTCAGTCACCATCGCACCGCGCTTATTCCAATCGCGCTTTCCGATGATATGAACCATCGAAACATTAAATGCATTTGCTGTGCGAACAACGGAACCAATATTCAAATCATGCTGCCAATTCTCAATTGCAATCTGTAATTTATGTCTCTTTGTATCGAGATCAGCGACAATCGCTTCAACGCTCCAGTATCGATAGTGATCTAAAACGTTACGTCGGTCACCATTTTCAAGGAGCTCTGGGTCAAATTGCGCGCCAGTGGGCCAAGGCTTCTCATGTGGTCCAACGCCTACGACGGGAAAAAATTCACCGGGTCCAATGACGGCGGGTGTATTGATTTCCATGGTTGCACTCTAAACTTAATTCACGGTAATTACCAAAGTTTACTTTCCTAGGAGCCTCATGAATATCGTTTATCACATCGCGTTCGGAATTCATCTTCTCTGCGTTCTTGCAATCCTTGCGCTACTTCTAACTCAGGCTAAGAAGAGTCCAAAGAAGCTAAATCCTGGTGTTGTTCATGCAACTCTCACAGCTCTTATTGCAGGGGTAATCATGGTCGGCCTCTACGAAAAAGTTAACGTTGATGAAGTTGCAAACCATACAAAGTTCGGTGTTAAGGGATTAGTTATCGCAGTAATCCTGACTCTCGGCTACAAGAACGTTAAGAAGCCAGAACTTAAGAATTCAGTGTGGGCAGCGATGCTTGGACTTACAGTACTTAACGTCCTACTCGCTTACCTCTGGAAGTAAAACATTCTATGAAGAAGTCAGTTGCGGTACTCGCCTGCCTTCTTCTTGCCGCACCGGCATTAGTTGGAACACCAGCACAAGCACTTGATCCAATGAGCGTTGCTAAAGTTTTCACAAAATATGTTGAAGATAAAAGGCTCGCCAACCCATCTGTCGTTGTGATTGATGAGCAGACCGGTGAAATTGTCTTTGAAAAGAACGCTAACTCATTACGGAAGCCCGCTTCCCTGCAGAAGTTGTTTACAGGAGTTGCCGCTGTAAACCACCTGCAGATGGATCAAACTTTTACAACATCCCTCTGGAGCGGAAGCGATAGTAAAACAGTTGTGATCCAGGGCAGTCGCGACCCGTGGACATCTGTTTATAGCTCAACAGCGAAGAAGATGGGTCGCACATCTCTGCCAAGATTTGAATATTACGCCCTAAAAACTTTAAAGCAGCTCAATGAAGGTTCAGTTAAGAATCCAACAATTTATTACTCCAAACTCTTTGCTGGAGATGTCGCAGCGCTTAAGACAATTTTCCGTAAACATGGCGTTACTGCAAATATGAAGCCGGTTTCTCCAGCAGAAGCCATCGAAAAATCTTCAACTCTTGTAATTGAATCAACATCTCCAACGTTAGAAGAGATGTTGAACTTCGCACTTGTTTGGAGCGATAACGTTCTATCGGAACGGATTGCGCGCCTAGCCTCAAATGAGGCTGGAAATGGCCTCACGGAGGCAGGCGTCGAGGCAACCTTTAAGGAACTCCTCTACGCCTTTGATTTAGATGCTTCTAAAGTTGTTGTAAAGGATGCCAGTGGGCTTTCGCGTAAGAATCGAGTAACAGCTAAGCAAGTAGGAGAGCTTTTAATTAAAATTCGTGACGATGAGAAATATGCGCCAGTTGTTAACGGTCTACCTATCGGTGGAATTTCAGGAACGCTACAAAAGCGATTTATTAAGACTGCGCCTAGCGCTGTCGGACTTGTGAAGGCGAAGACTGGCACGCTCAATGGAACCGCTAACTTAGCTGGGTACGTTGAATCAGGAGAACATGAATACGCATTTGTGATTATTGCCGATAAGTTGCCACGCACTTATTCAGCAGGAGAAAGAGCCCGCGCAATGGTTGATCGAATCCTTGGCAAAATTGCTGCGCCATTTATCGCACTCTTTAATTTAAATGATGTTGAAGGCGGAGCTGAAAGTGAAGCAGAATTAGTTAGTTCTGAAACACCTTAACTGAACCTTCGTAACAAGCAACCCAAGTTCTATTGCTCTCATTGTCGTACGTAATTCCGATTGGTTCCTTGCAGACCTTAATGGTCTGCACCTTAGATAGATCGGATGAACGTAACTTGGTCACAGTGCCGCTGGTGAAATTAACGACGAAGAGAGCAGATCCATCTCCACTGATCGCCAAACTTCTAGCTGTTGCCCCAGTCTTAACACTCTTTATCGCTCGATTGGCCTCAAGATCCCAGGAAATTACTCTTCCTGAAACATTGAGAGTGGCGTAGAGGGTTTTGTTATCTGGTGAGAGCTCAACGGCACGTGGGTTTACGCCGATAGGAATAAGGGTCTTGCTAAAGTCGCTGAGATCAATTCGATGGATATTGCTTCCACCCATCTCAACAACATAGGCATAAGTACTGTCGGCAGAGATTGCTATTCCACGGGGATAGCGACCAATCTTGATTGTCTTTACAACCTTCTCTTTCTCAACTGAGATAACTGAGACTGTGCAAGAACACCAATTACTTACCAAAATATATTTATTGTCTGGTGTCACCTTGACGACTTTAGGAACTGATCCAACAGAGTAGACAGCATCTATTTTGAGTGTCTCTAGATCCAAGCGCGATAGGTAGCTCTTGTCATAGCCATCGGCTGGAGAACATTTATCTGTACCTTCTTTAGTGAACCCTTTTCCGTACATCGCATAATTTGTGAAATAAAGATATTTACCATCAGGTGAATAAGCCCCTTCCACCGGTGAACCTTTATGTACTCCACTAAAGCCTGAAACACCAAGAGAAGCAAAATCAACAGTGTCTTTTACATTCTTTATGAGTTCCAGTGATTGAGAGTCAAATATTGAAACGCTATGGCTATACATCATGTTGTGTGCGCTGACTATGCCAGTTTGTGAAGCTGCGACCGATTTCGGTGTCAAAGACCCTGTAAAGGTCTTAACCAATTTCATCTTACTCTCGGTAAATTCACTTGCTTGCGCGGGCAAGATGGCTGAAGAAAAAGCTAGCACCAGAAAAGAAATGCCGGCCGCGATTCTTAAGATACGCATGCCGGCAAGACTACTACTTGAAATTAATCGTCATCCTCATCATCTTCGTGCTCTCCATATTCATCGTGGTCACCGCCACGGTCGCGATGTTCTCCGCGTCGTTCGCGTCCCTCGTGCTCATCATCTTCATCATCACCACCTGTTGGCATCTGCGCTATTGCTGGCGCTTGAATCTTTGAAGCTTGTGGTGCTGCGACGACAACTGGTGTTGTAGCAGAAGGTGTCGAAGAAGTTGGTTCTGAAGTTACTGCCGATGCAACCGAAGTGATATCGGCAACAGCGCTTGGTTCATCACTTGCATTTGCAAAGAAAGATCCCGCAATAACAATTGCTCCAACTGATACCAATGTGCCTAAAGTAAGGCGCTTATAAACCTTACGGACGTTGCTGGATGCGTTATCGCTTTCTGCAATCTGCATCCATTCGGACTTCTTTGGCTTTGATTCTGGTGTCATTTGTGACCCCTTTCCCTTTCCAAAAGATAAAGCTCCATCCTTAAAGGGAACTGAGAATTGAGATGAATTTCGCTGTCAGTGCTGGGTACTCTAAGCGTGTGAACCTCGTCCGCGCCTATGTAGATCTGATGAAATTGCGCGTAGTAGAGCTTCTCATCATTACGACTCTTCCAGCGATGGTTCTGGCCCAAAAAGGGCTTCCCGATTTTGGTCTCGTTGCAGCAACTCTGTTCGGTGGAACGCTTGCGGCAGGTGCATCCAATGCATTTAACATGGTGATTGAAGCAGAGACAGATAAGTTGATGGCTCGAACTTCAAAGCGCCCTCTCGTGCTTGGCACCGTTTCAAAGAAAAATGCCACAGTATTTGCTTCACTTCTTACAATTCTCTCGCTCGCAATCTTTGAGATTTATACAACGCACTTAGCAACACTCCTCACTGCACTAGCAATTTTCTATTATGTAGTTATCTACACAATTATTCTCAAACCAAATACTTCGCAGAATATTGTCTGGGGTGGTGCTGCAGGCTGTATGCCAGTTCTTATCGGATGGGCAGCAGTTACCGGATCACTGACATTGGTCCCCGTCGCATTCTTCTTTGTTGTCTTCTTCTGGACTCCGCCACATTTTTGGGCGCTGGCAATTAAATATAAAGATGATTATTCAGCCGCTGGTATTCCAATGTTGCCTTCAGTCTCTTCACAATCCAATGTCATTAGCCAGATGTGGTTCCACACAATCGCAATGGTTGTCTCATCAGCGGCCATGATTCAGTTGGCAGATTTGCCGGTATGGGCTTTCTGTGCAAATGTCTTACTTGGCGCAGTCTTTACCTTCCAGCTATTTGCACTGAAAGAGAATTCAGAGAATTACAACAAAGTCGCTGCAGGAATATTTCACTGGTCGATTACTTACTTGAGTTTATTCTCAGTCTTGCTGGTTGTTGCTCAGCTCTTAAGCGCTTGATCTAAATCCTTAATGAGATCGTCAGTATGCTCAAGACCAACAGATAGTCGCAGAACCGATGGCGTGATACCCATCTCGGCCTGAACTTCAGGGCTTAAGCGGCGATGCGTGGTCGACGCAGGGTGAGTTATGAGTGATTTGCTATCACCTAAATTGTTAGAGATATCGATAATGCGAAGCGCATCCATAAACTTAAAGGCATCTTTTTGAGTACCTGCAAATTCGATTCCTAGAGTTGTTCCGCCAGCTTTCATCTGCTTCTTAATTACTTCACGATCTGGATGTGAAGTAAGACCTGGATAACGCACGGATTTGATTGCTGGATGGCTCTCTAAGAATTCTGCAATTGTTTGAGCGCTCTCAGCCATACGAGTAACGCGAAGATCCATAGTTTCAAGAGACTTCACTAAGACCCAAGCATTGAAGGCGCTCAGCGATGGCCCGGTGTGACGAGTAAATGGAATCAACTTCTCGTAGATATATTCGAATGAGCCAAGTAGTGCACCTGCAAGTACGCGTCCTTGACCATCGATATGTTTTGTAGCTGAGTACATAACAACATCTGC
>CAZSEW010000023.1:0-8753 GCA_964606025.1 uncultured Candidatus Planktophila sp. | reverse complement strand
GCTACATATCGAAAGCTGACTCGTTAATGATTTATACAGATAAGCAATTTGTTCGCTGGGATGACATCGATGCATTCGGGCATGTCAACAATGCTAAATATCTGACATATATCCAAGAGGCACGCTTTCAATGGTCCTTTTATCAATATGCGGCCAAGAACGAGAAGCCAACACTTGTCGAAATGGTTGTTGCTAAGGCTGAAATTGATTACCTCGTACCTATTTATGAAGGTGGTCGTTTCTACGATGTAAACCTCTGGGTTGAGTCCATCGGTAATTCATCATTTGTCATGGGATATGAAGTGGTTGGCGATAACGGAGTCGTTCACGCCAAAGTGAAGTCTGTTCAAGTTGCAGTTTCGATGGAGACGAAGAAGTCGCGTCCACTGACAGAGCCTGAACGCGAATTTCTAACACAATACTTAAAGGCCTAGTCGGTAGTACATGGCGCAGAGAAAAATCCACCCAGGTTGGATTGCAGTAACTGTCACCTTCTTTACCTTGATGGCCACTGCTGGATTTAGATCTGCGCCCTCAGTTCTCATCGTTCCTCTTGAGGAAGCTTTTGGTTGGTCTCGCTCACAAATTTCTGCTGCTGTCTCGATTAACGTTCTGCTCTTTGGTCTCGTTGCACCATTTGCTGCAGCGCTGATGGAGCGATTTACAGTTCGCAAAGTTGTTATGGCAGCACTCTCACTTGTCGCCATAAGTTCAACTTCCACAATTTTCATCTCTCAGCCATGGCATCTATGGGCGTTGTGGGGGATTGGCGTCGGAGTCGGCGCAGGTTCCATGGCGCTCGTCTTCGCTGCAACGATTGCCAACCGTTGGTTCGTGGCGCGCAAAGGAATTGTTGTTGGTGCATTAACTGCAGCTACTGCAACCGGACAACTTGTTTTTCTACCGCTTCTCTCGCACTTTGCAATTACCTATGGATGGAAGAGCGTTTCTCTCACCGTGGGTGGCGCATCTGCAGCCGTCATTCCATTTATCTACTTCTTCTTAAAGGAACGCCCAGAGCTTCTTGGAATCACACCGTACGGCGCACCGGATAATTGGCAGCCGCCAGTGAAGAGTGATTTATCAGCAGGCCGAATCGCTATTGATACATTGGCGAAATCCTGGAGAGATAAGAACTTTCTAATTCTCTTTTTCTCATTTTTGGTATGTGGTCTTTCGACAAATGGTCTAATCGGAACGCACTTCATACCTGCAGCACACGATCACGGAATGATGGAGACCGTCGCCGCAGGATTGCTAGCTCTAGTTGGCGTCTTCGATGTCATCGGAACTATTTTTTCTGGATATCTCACAGATAAATATGACCCTAGAAAATTACTCTTCTTCTACTACGGACTTCGTGGGCTTTCGCTCTTCCTCCTGCCCTCGATTCTCTTCAGCACCATCCAGCCATCGACTCTTGTTTTTGTTATCTTCTATGGACTTGATTGGGTGGCAACCGTGCCGCCAACGCTGATGCTCTGTCGAATAGTTCTCGGTCCTGACCGTTCCACGGTTGTTTACGGCTGGGTCTTTGTAGGCCATCAAGTTGGCGCATCAATCGCTGCACTCGGTGCTGCAATTTTGAGAGTAAAACTTGGTGATTACGCTCTTGCTTTCTATATCTCGGCGGCAATGTGCATCGTTACCGCATTTGCAGTTCTACAGATTGCAAAGGAAAAGACGGCAGCAGAATTAAGAGGTTATTGACGTGGAGCGGGATACAACTAATTACTACGAACTATTTGGCGGAGAACCATTCTTCTCTGATCTCGTTTCGCAGTTCTATGCCCATGTAGCGACCAATCCGATTCTTCGGCCAATGTACCCAGAATCGGATATGAAAGGTGCTGCGCGACGGTTGCAGATGTTCCTTGAGCAGTATTGGGGCGGTCCAACAACATATCAAGAAGAACGTGGACATCCGCGCCTTCGCATGCGCCATGCAGGTTTTCATATCAACCAAGAGGCTAGAGATGCCTGGGTTGGATGCATGAAAGAGGCTGTTGATGGATGCGGTCTTGAGGGCGAAGCGAAAGAGAAGTTGTGGCGATATTTAGAAGGTGCTGCAAACCATCTTGTTAATCAGATGGATTAGTTTTTAGATTTATTTCCAACAACCAAGATTTCGCCATTTCGGAGAAACCAGAGAACGCCTTTTTTATCTCGAACTTGAGTAATTCGTAAGCCGACCTTCTCTACCTTGCCCTCGACGTCTTGCACGTGGATTTCATCTCCAACGCCATATTGATCCTCAACCAACATAAAGATTCCAGAGAGAACATCGCGCACGATTGTCTGTGCACCCAGGCCGAGTGCAACACCAATAACACCGGCAGATGCAATTACTGGTCCTAAGTTAAATCCAAACTCACCAAGAATCATTCCAATTGCAATAATCCAAACGGCTGCATTAAATGCAGAGGAGAAGACCGTTCCAATTGTTCGGGCCCGTTCTGCCTGACGCTTAGCTGTACCTGGTCCAGGTCTTAAATCTGTTGCAGCCAACTTCCCAATACCGCGATTAATGGCGCGATTGCCGATGACCTGGCCGATAAGGGCGACGATGAAGATTACGAGGATGCGAAATGGGGCGCCGTTAAACCAATCCCAAATTGCCTGCGTACGCTCGTTCATAAGCCTTAAGGGTAGTGAAATCTTTATCAAAACTTCACCACGAAATACCCCTGAGAGCGAGACTTTTGAGGCAATATAACCCAATCAGCGCGAGCCACGCGCTGGAACCGAGGTAGAGATGAACCGCACATTAGTTCTCAACGCCACCTACGAGCCATTGGGTGTTGTAACAGATCGTCGCGCTCTCATCCTCGTCTTAAATAATCGCGCAACTATGGTCGAGTCATCCGGAACAGTTCTCCACTTTGCAACCGGACAATTAGAACTCCCATCAGTTGTACGTCTCAATAAATTTGTAAAGATTCCCTATCGCCACACAGTCCCACTTTCACGTCGCGCAATCTTTGCCCGAGATGGCGGCCGATGCGTTTACTGTGGAGCAGCGGCAACATCAATCGATCACGTAATTCCACGTTCTCGTGGTGGTGGTCACAATTGGGAGAATGTTGTTAGCGCGTGCCATAAATGCAATCACGTCAAAGCAGATAAGCCACTTAAAGAACTCGGCTGGAGATTGCGAACTCTTCCCCGCGAACCAGTTGGAGCTGCTTGGAGAATTTTAGGAAGCGGTAGAACTGAGAACCATTGGCTTCCATACCTAGAACCATTTGGCGCCTCTGCAGCAACTGCATAGACTAGGGTCATGATTAGAATCCTTGCAGCGATTAATCAAGAGCCAGGTGCCATGCCAGGTGAAGGCCTTACAGCAGTTGAAACATTCTCCTACTTTGTTGCAGCTCCTATTGGACTCTTTCTCCTTATCTCACTTATCGCTTGGGCACTAACCGGCGAGAAGAAAGAAAAGAAGAGCAAGAGTTCATCGTCAATAACTTCTATTGATTAACTCTTAATACTCCGCGGCTCGCGCCTTCAATGCGCGAGTCATTGCATCGCGACCCTCAAGCACGGCTCTGCGTAGCGCATGCGAAGCATCTTTACCTGTGACATCTAGCCAACGTTGCGCTTTAGCTACAGTTTCTTCACTGATTACCCATGATGGGAAGAGCAGAGTTGCAGTCGTTTCGGCAATTTCAAATCCCTTTGTCTCCCAGACTTTGAGAAGAACATCGAAGTATTGATCAACAAACCCAGCGAGAATTTCGCTATGAAGCGGATCATTAAATCCACGGCACTTATATGAATGAATTGTGTTCGATAGGTCATCGACTGTCACCGAGTTAAAGGCTGCGCTCTTTGCTTCAGCGGTGGGGATAGCTGCATATGCCATTGCACCGTACTGCTTTCCGTGAGCAGTCTTATCGTTTTCAGTTTCGCGATCGATATCGGCTGGGCCGAAGATTCCGCGCTTTACGCCGCTGATAAAGATTGACCAGCGAAGCTCTGCATCGATTACAAGGCCGTTTACTGAGCCATCAAGAATAGATTTGATGCGGGTGTATTGCTCTGGTGTAACTGCAGTATTTGCAAAGGACTTGGCAAATTGCAGTTGGTGGTCGCTGCCAGGCTTTGCAGCATCAAGCATCGATTCAACAGCCACGGCTACTTGATTGCGGAGCATTTCTCGATTCTGATCTGATGCATAAGCAAAGAGGGCGGTATCAATCTGCATCAGCGTTGCAGCAACGATTGAGATATCGGATTCGCTCTTGAGTGCATTGAGGGCAATCGAGATATATGAACTAGCTGAAAGTTCACCATCGCGGCATGAATCCCAGAGAGATGCCCAGATAACACCGCGGGCTAAGGAATCATCAAGTGAGCCCAGGTAGCTCTTCATTGTCTCAATAGAGCGATCATCGAAGCGCAATTTTGCATATGTCTGATCTTTATCATTGATGAGAACCAAGTCGGCGAGCTTCTCGCCAGTTAGCGCTGTTACCTCTGTTAGCGCACCTGCAATATCGAGTTCAACGCTTTTACGGCGCGTGAGTACTCCATCCTTAATGTCGAAGAGACCAACATGGAGTCGATGTGGGCGAAGCTCTTTGGAACCAACTGGCATCTTTGGCGCTTCTTGAGCAATGGCAAGTTTCTTATATGTCTCGCCATCGACTTCAATGACAGGACGCAGGGTATTTACACCTGATGTGCGAAGCCAAGTTGATACCCATGGAGTTAAGTCGCGGCCGCTCGCTGCCTCGAGCTCATCGATGAGATCTTTTAGCGTTGTATTTCCAAAGGCATGCTTTGAGAAGTAGAGACGAAGCCCCTTAATGAAGTTATCGCGACCTACGTGAGCAACTAACTGCTGTAGAACAGACGCACCCTTTGCGTAGGAAATGCCATCGAAGTTTGTGCGAACCGCATCGAGATCTTCCATCTCGGTTGCAATTGGGTGCGTCGTTGAGAGCTGATCCACGCGATAGGCCCAGTTCTTGCGAAGTGAGTTGAACTCAGTCCAGGCCTCTGTGTACTTGGTTGATTCGCTGACTGATTGGTAAGAAGCCCATTCGGCAAATGATTCGTTGAGCCAAAGGTCATCCCACCACTTCATCGTGACTAAGTCACCGAACCACATATGCGCCATTTCGTGGTGAATTGTGGTTGCACGGCTTACATAGTTTCGCTCAGTGACTTTCGAGCGGAAAATCAGAACATCTTCATGGAAAGTTACGCACCCAACATTCTCCATTGCGCCCCAGTTGTACTCGGCGACAGCAATCTGGTCGTACTTACCAAATGGATATGCAAGCCCGAAAGTCTTCTCAAAGTAAGCGAAACCTTGCTTGGTGACCTCAAAGATATTCTCGGCATCTACATACTTAAAGAATGATTTACGGGCATAGATCCCAAGGGGAATTGTCTTCTCGCCCTTGTACTCGTCATGCACCGAGGTGTAGGCGCCTGCAACAATCGCAGTGACATATGTAGAGATAACTTGAGATGGCGCGAACTGAGTAAATTTCTTATCGCCATCTAGCTCTTTGCTTGATTCAATTGAGTAATTCGAAATCACTTCCCAGTGCTTAGGAGTAATTGTGCTGATTGTGAAAGTTGCCTTCTGATCTGGTTGATCGAAGCAGGCGTACATTCGGCGAGCATCGCCAGTTTCGAACTGGGTGTAGAGGTAGACCTCATCATCGGCTGGGTCTACGAATCGGTGCAGACCTTCTCCGGAGTTTGAGTAGATGCCATCGTGTTCAATTTCAAGAACGTTCTCTGCAGCGATAGCTGGAAGATAGATTGTTTCTCCATCAAACTTTGGATCAAACTCTGCGCCATTTAACTTCGCGCTAATGACTTTAGAACCCACGCAATCGATATAAGTAGTAGCACCGGGCTTGAGACCAGCAAAAGCGATCGTTGTCTTTACGCGGAAGTTCTCAGCCCCTGTGGTGAGATCAAGGTCGATGCGATAGCTCGCGACCTTGATGATTCCTGAACGTTCAGCGGCTTCTGCTTGCTTGATATTTGTACCTGGCACGGTTGCTCCCTAGTTGATCCAACGGCTAATCCAACCATTAAGTGGCTAGTTGAGCACAGGTTAAGATTGTTAGATGGAACAAGATTCGGTACGCACTTATCGCTTACGTGGATCTCGTATCACCTCTCCCCAGCAAAACGCCCTCGACAAATATTGGGGCATTTATGGGATGGCGTATTCAGAAGATTTCATCAACATTCCTCAGCTATTTCCCAACTCCAAGAATGTAATTCTTGAAATCGGCTTTGGCATGGGTGAGGCGACCGCTCTAATTGGTAGAGATTTTCCAGAGACCGGTTTCCTTGCGGTCGAGGTCCATAAGCCCGGAATTGGAAAGCTTATGGCCCGCATTGAAGAACTTGGTTTGAGCAATATTCGAATTATTGAAGGCGATGCACACCCAATTCTGAAGACAATGATTCCTGATAATTCAGTTGATGGAATTCATTTGTTCTTTCCAGATCCATGGCCAAAGAAGCGCCACCACAAGAGGCGCATAGTTAACAACGAATTTCTAAAGTTGATTCATCCGAAAATTAAGGATGGTGGCTTCATCCATATTGCGACTGACTGGGTCCCTTACGCGGAACATATTCAGGAAGTCTTTGCTCCGAGCTCGCTATTTACTGGGGGAGTTGTAGAACGCCCTGAATGGCGCCCGATTACTCGTTTCGAAGGACAAGGAATTACAAAGGATCATCAAGTAAATGATCTTCGCTACTTTAAAGTTTAGAGATCGCCCGTAATTTCGTAGTTGCTTACCTTTTGAATTCGACGCGCATGACGTTCATCGCCAGGGAATTTCGTTGCAAGAAATAAATCGATGAAATCTTTTACCTCTTGAGCTGTGTGTTGGCGCTGACCCACAGAAATGACATTTGCGTTGTTGTGCTCGCGAGCCAACTTCGCTGTTTCAAGGCTCCAGACTAATGCTGCACGAATTCCTTTAACCTTATTGGCTGAGATTTGTTCGCCATTTCCAGAACCACCTAGGACGATTCCCACCGAAGTTGCATCTTTGGCAACTGCCTCAGCGCACGGAATGCAGAAATCTGGATAGTCATCGAGCGCGTCATATTCGTAGGGACCGTGGTCAGTTACATCGTGACCATTCATCACCAGGTGAGTTATCAACTCGTTTTTGAATTCAAGGCCCGCATGATCGCTACCGATATGAATGCGCATGCGCAATTTAAGCATGCGAGGGAGATAGAAAGCGAAAACCCCGCCACGCTTTCGCGTAACGGGGTTTTCTACCCTCGGAGTTACTACATGTCGAACTGTTATTTATCCTGCTTATGCATTCGCAGAAGGTGAAGCAGTTGGAGCTGGAATCTTTGGAGCTGCGCCCATTGGTCCATGACCGCGTCCGCCCATTCCACCCTTTTCGCCCTTACCGTGCTTTCCTTTGCGATTGTCCATGTCGCCTTTAGGGCCCATTGGACGAACTTCATTTACTTCATCAGTCACATGTGCAACTAGCCCTGCTTTCAGAGTTGTTGCTTGTTCTGAAGTAAGTTTTCCAGCGGTTACAGCTGCATCGATTCGCTTTGTCTCATCGGCAACGAGAGCTGCAATGAGCGCATCCTTCTTTGCACCTGCAATCACAGCAAGAGACTCACCAGCCGCGATACGTGACTTGATTGTTGCTGAATCGATTCCGAGCGTTGTCGAAATCAGAGCAAGTCGTGCATCGTGATCAGCCTTTGTTGGCTTTGCAGGACGAGCAGCTTCGGCTGCAACTCGTGCTGCATTAGCTGCCGCAACAATTGCATCTGCTTGAGCCTGTGTGATTGTTCCCTTTGCAACTAGCGCTGCAAGTGTTGCAGTGAGATCGAGTCCACGAGGACCCTTTACTCCTGCAGCACCAGGATTAGTAATTGAAACGCGTGTTGATGATGACTTTGATGCTGCTGATGAAATTCCAACAGTTGACGCGGTAAGCGCAACCGTTGTGATTACGATTGCAGCAATCTTCTTCTTTGATGACATTTGCATGTCTCCTGTCCCATTAGTGTCAACAACCCTCGTTATCGACGTGTGAGTAACTAACCGCTTCATGCTGAAAAAGATACCCCTAGAACCTGAGAGCGGATTGCGAGTTTTCGTGTGAAATCTGTGAGATTCCGAGGGTTGCCACCCATGATTCCTGTGAAGGAGTAGGGGAATTTCCGATTTAGTCCGAGCCGCCCTGACCTCACACTTGGAGCAAATCCTGGACCTGGAGGTAACCAGTGAAAATCTCTCGTGTGGCTGTCCTATTTACTATTGCAATCTTCACGGCATCAACTTCTCAACCGGTTGTGCATGCTGCTGGTCGAACCGCTGCATCAATTCCAAACACAATTCTGAATGGAAAAGGCGCTCCACTTAACTCTCTGGGCATTAATGGTGATTTCTATATTGATACCCGAAGTCTCTTGATTTATGGACCGAAGGTAAAGAGCAAATGGCCAACGCCACAAAATCTTCAAGGACCAACTGGAGCTGCAGGGGCAAGTGGAAGTGATGGCAAAAATGGTAACGATGGAAAAGTTTCGAATGCATCAGGAACTGCAGGGCCCGCTGGACCGCAAGGACCTTCAGGTGCAGCAGGACCTGCCGGACCTGCGGGACCAGCTGGCGCAACAGGACCCGCAGGTTCAGGCGGAGGTACACCGGGACCAACAGGTGCAACTGGTGCATCAGGTGCTGCCGGAAGCGTCGGACCATCAGGTCCTGCAGGATCAAC
>CAZSEW010000022.1:0-9226 GCA_964606025.1 uncultured Candidatus Planktophila sp. | reverse complement strand
TCATTCCGGGAATGCCGACGGTAACTCTGGTCGCCTTCGGAAGTGAATCTGCAATCTGCTTTACAGTATCTAAGAATCGATCTGTTGAAAGCGGGTAAGGAGTTTCGATGCGAGTTGGCGCAGCGTGCATAGTTCCTGAATCATCAAGGACGCAGCTCTTAATAAAAAGTCCACCACAATCGATTGAGAGCGTGAAGTTATTCAAGACCCACCACCATCGCCGCTCCTATCAAACCTGCATCGCGCTCTAATTGCGCAGGCACTAACTTTATCGGTTGAACAAGATTAAGAGAAGTTGACTGCGATATGAGGGCTTTTTTGAGCGGTTTCCAATAGATATCCCCCGCTTCAATAACTCCTCCACCTACAACAACACAATGAAGGTCAAATATCTGAACAATATTGATCATCGCCTTTGCTAAATGTTCTGTACCGAATTCAATTGCAGCAATTGCATGTGCATCACCTTCGCGAGCGGCCTGCGCGAGTGCAACAAAGTCTTCACCGTTCCAACCGCTCTTCTTTGCAAATCGAACCATGCTAACCCCGCTTGCGTAACCTTCAACGCATCCAATGCGTCCGCAATTACATTCCCCGTCATAATCACCAACAACTGTATGTCCGAAGTATCCGGCGTTGCCGAAATCTCCTTCTAACGGTTCATTATTAACAATGATTCCACCGCCAATGCCCGTTGAGACAACCATTCCCAACATATTTCTTGACCCAACCCCAGCACCGATTGCATGCTCTGCAACAGCAAGTGCAACAGCATCGCCGACCATCTTCACCTGCGCCTTCGGAAATATCTCCTTCACTTTCGCAACTATCGGGAAGGATCTCCACGCCAGGATATTTACTGGGCTGATTTCGCCAGTCTGGGTATTGATCGGACCCGCACTTCCAATACCAATCTTTGTAACTTGATGGGATAGATCTGTGGCAACTTCACTCAGAATTCTCGCAAGGCCATCCCATAGTTGTGATGCAGGGATTTCTTTGCGGAAGAGAACTTTTCGCTTCGGGTTCACTAGCGCAACCGCAAATTTTGTGGCACCAATATCAATCGCCAAGGTTGCCATGCGTTAATCATAAGTCTTCCGGTAAGGTTTGATAATGCAGAAAGTATTTCTATTTGTAGCTATCGATGTGAAGCCTGGAAAGTTTGACCAATTCGTTGAAGCCCTCAGCAAGCACATCCAGATAATCCGCGGAGAGCAAGGCTGCGAGTTTATCGAGATCTATCGTGATACTCAGAAATCAGATGTTGTAAATGTCTGGGAGATCTGGAGCACGCGTGCTGATTGGGATGCTCACATGGTTAATGACAATAGCCAGGCTTGGCGACCTATCGCTGCCGAATTAGTACTCGGAGAAACAATTACCGTTATGGACGCCTTGCAATAAAAAAGAAAAGCCCCCGGTGTGAAAGGCACCGAGAGCTTAACTTGTGCGCGCGAAGGGATTCGAACCCCTAACCTTCTGATCCGTAGTCAGATGCTCTATCCGTTGAGCTACGCACGCTTATGAAATTGTTTACTGCGGATGCGAATACTACCGGCTTTCTCGCATTCCGAAAAACTGCCTATTTAGCCTCGCCAAGAAGTGCTCAATGGGCGGCCTTCTGCATAACCAGAGGCAGATTGGATTCCCACCACTGCGCGTTCTGCAAACTCTGCAAGATTATGCGCACCTGCATATGTACATGATGAACGTAGCCCAGAAATAATTTCATCGATGAGATCTTCTACACCTGGACGAGCTGGGTCTAGGAACATCTTTGATGACGAAATTCCTTCTTCGAATAGCGCCTTACGAGCACGATCAAATGCATCTTCTTGAGAAGTTCGCGCACTCACGGCGCGCTTAGAAGCCATTCCGAAAGATTCTTTATATGAACGACCTGAACTATCGCGCATGAGATCGCCAGGTGACTCGTATGTGCCAGCAAACCATGAACCGATCATTACTTGTGAAGCACCTGCAGCAAGTGCCAATGCGACATCGCGAGGATGACGTACTCCGCCATCGGCCCAGACATGTGCACCTAACTTCTTTGCTTCAGCTGCACATTCAAGAACCGCAGAAAATTGTGGACGTCCGACGCCTGTCTGCATACGTGTTGTACACATTGCACCAGGACCTACGCCGACCTTAATAATGTCTGCACCTGCGGCAACGAGATCACGAACACCTGCAGCAGTAACAACGTTGCCCGCAACAATTGGTACGTTGAGGTTGAGCTTCTTAATTGTTTGAAGAGCTTCAATCATCTTCTTCTGATGGCCATGAGCAGTATCAACCACAAGTACATCGGCGCCAGCAGCAACTAACTTTGCTGCCTTATCTGCTACATCGCCATTAATTCCAACAGCTGCTGCGATACGCAATTTGTTATTCTTATCAACGGCTGGTGAGTAGAGAGTTGCACGAAGTGCGCCTACCTTGGTGATGATTCCAACGAGGTCACCGTTTGCTGAAACTACAGGAGCCACAGTGCGAAGGCGCTCGTGCAAAAATTCAAATGCCTGGCGAGGATCTAGGGAGTCTGGCATCGTTGTTAATTCTTGAGTCATCACCTGGCTCAGCTGAGTAAAGCGATCTACGCCAGCTAAATCATCTTCTGTAACTATTCCGACAGGCTTAGATCCATCAACGATGACGATTGCACCATGTGCGCGCTTATGAATTAGTGATGCTGCATCCGCGACAGTCTCTTTTAGAGTAAGAGTTATTGGTGTTTCAAAGAATGTGTGGCGAGATTTCACTGAAGCAATGACCTCGGCTACAACAGGAATGGGAATATCCTGAGGAATTACCACCATTCCACCGCGACGAGCCACTGTTTCAGCCATACGACGTCCAGCGATAGCGGTCATATTTGCTACCACTAGAGGGATTGTTGTTCCGCTTCCATCATTTGATGAAAGATCTACATCCATACGACTTGTAAGTTCAGAATGGCTTGGAGCCATAAATACATCGTCGTAGGTCAGGTCGTATAACGGCTCATTAATAAATCGCACGTACTAAAGTCTACCGAGTTTCAAGAGCTCTTCGCGAACCACAGCCTTGCGACGAGGCTTACCAAGAGGCTCACCTGCGGCGATTTCAGCCTCATTAATAGCCTGCCAATGGCTTTGGGTAACAACCTTGTTATGTGTAATTACATCGCTGATATCGCCAGCATTCTTAGGGCTCTTTAGATCTTCTACCAATAACTTCATAACTTCGGCAGCATCTGATTTATTTGTTCCTATGACACCAGAAGGTCCTCGTTTTGCCCAACCAACAACATAAGTTTCTGGCGCTACTCGCCCATCAATATTTACTACCTTGCCATTTTCATATGGAATTCCTTCCAGTGATGCGGCTTGGTATCCAATTGCGGTGATCACTAATCCACATTTGATACTGAAGGTTTCATCGCCACCAGTTTTCTTGAAGATAACCTCTTCTACCCGACCGTCTCCTTTTATCTCCACTGGAGTAGCCAAGAATTGAAACTTCATTGTACGTTCGTGGTTTGTTGGTTCACGATTTGCTATCAAAAGCATTGCATCTAAATTACTCTTTGTATCCTTTTCAATGTCCTCACCCGCGCGAGCAATCGCTTCATCTATATCTACTCTGGAAATCTCAACATTGGTATATTCGAGCTTAGGTAATTCGCGGAGTTCTGGTGATGTGAAAGCGGCGTGCTCTGGGCCTCGACGGGCACTGATAACAACTGTTCGAACGGCGCTTCTCTTAAAGAGATCAATGGCATGGTCTGCTGTATCTGTTGGATCTAACTCACTTGGTTCTAGTGCCAACATACGAGCAACATCCATTGCCACGTTTCCAGCGCCGATTACGACTGCGGTATCGCAACTTAAATCGATTACCTCATCTTTGAAATCCGGATGAGCGTTATACCAAGGGACAAATGTCGCAGCCGACATTGAGCCAGGAAGATCTTCGCCCGGAATACCAAGAGTCTTTCCAAGCGCAGAGCCAGTAGCTATCACTACTGCGTCATAGCGCTCACGTAACTGCTCAATCGTTAAATCGCTTCCCAGTTCAATATTTCCGAAGAGTCGAAAGTTGGGAACGTTTGCTACCTTCTCGAAAACCTTTGAAACGGTCTTAATCTTTGGGTGATCAGGTGCAACACCACTACGGACTAAGCCCCAAGGAGTGGGAAGGCGCTCAATCATGTCTATCGAAAATTGAAGTTCTTCCGTCTGTAAATTCTGGAGAGCCTGCGCAGCAAAATAGCCTGCGGGGCCCGCGCCGACGATTGCTATCTTGTAATGAGGCATAGTTGAACTTTACAGGAGATTCAAATATTTGATTCTCGAGATTACTTGATGAAGAGTTTCTTGAGGCGCCTTCTTAATTCAATTACGAGGACGCGAGCATTTTGACGCCGCAGAGTTCTGTTATCAACTCCGATGAGCGCCTGAGCAGCAGTATTCAGCGAAACGTGCGTGATTTCGGAATTATTTCCAACTGGAATCTGAGCGCTAGCGAAGTTATCTAAGCTTCCTATGACTTCCACGCCAGATAACTCAATCTCTCTAATTGATTTAGCGCCTATTTCACGAGCTTTATCAAAGGCCCACTGTGGAGTGAGTAATTTCGCATCATCTTTTGAGACTTTTACTTTATCTGTCAGATGTTTGA
This sequence comes from uncultured Candidatus Planktophila sp., assembly GCA_964606025.1. Lineage (GTDB taxonomy): Bacteria > Actinomycetota > Actinomycetes > Nanopelagicales > Nanopelagicaceae > Planktophila. The sequence continues at coordinate 4,558 of CAZSEW010000022.1, read as the reverse complement.
TTGCACCTTCACGAATGTAAATTTCATACTGAGACCAATCACGCTTCTTGGGGAAATTTTTATTCACCTCTAATAGCAGGCAGATTTCTTCATATGAGAGAGATCGGTTACTTGCAATTCCCTCAATTTGTTTGAGAGTTCCGGCTGGAACTCCGAGAATTGAATTAAATGCCTCAAAAATTGCCGTCGGCTGGGTTTCATCGGCAACTACAACTTTGACGTTTTCTGGGCCAAAGACTTTTGCCCACTGTGAAATCACTCTTCCATGTTCGTGACGCTTCCAAAATGTTGGCGTTATTTTGGAGACTCCTGGTTCATCAAGAACTGAATGCAGCCATTCTTCATAGGTAGGAGTTAGGCCATATTTAAGATATTGCTGATATGAAGATGAAAGTAACTTTACTAGAGGGCGCAAAGTGAAAACAATAGTTATATCTTCTACATTGATATCAGATCTAAATTTTCTTATTTTCTCTTCATCTAGTTCGCAGAAGAACTCACTACTGATCAAAGTTGTTCCACGACTCTTCTTTATACTTTTTACAACTTTCTTCCATTCAGAGATTGGGGTTTGCGCACCACCACGATTCTTCCAGCCCCAGAAGCGTCCAGCTAGAGCCCAAGCTGCTCTGTGGTGAGCTTTCTGCCCTGTATCAGGATAACTAATTCCGAAGTTTTTAAGCTGCTCGCGATTAAAGGAGAAACTTTCCTGTAGCGCTGTTGTACCGGTCTTATGAAATCCAACATGAGCAACTAACTTCTTACTCATTATGCGTTTAACAGCCTAATTCCATTAATCACGATAATTGCAATCGCAACAAAGATTCCGAGCTGTCTTCTTGGTAACCAACTTACGAGTTTGGCGGCTATTGGCGCCATGAGTACTCCACCTAGAGCAAGTCCCCCTACTGCTGACCAATCTATATCTAACTTACTTAAATTAAGTAGAAAACCAATGCTGGCACAGACGGCCACAATGAACTCTGCCGCGGAAACTGTTCCGATCACTTTTCTTGGTTCTGTTTGAGTTGTTGCAAGCAGGGTTGGTGTTACTACAGGGCCCCAGCCACCGCCTCCAGAAGCGTCTACAAATCCTCCAGAGAAACCCAAAAAAGTTAAGTATTTTGGATTTGAGATATCAGAAACATTTACTTGAGGAGACTGTCCAAAGAGATTTCTGTAAAGAAGAAGGAAGCCCAGAAGTAATAAAATGGTTGAGATAAAGATTTTTCCGCCAGACAAATCTATATTTGATAGGAAAGTGGCACCTAGAAGGGCGCCAATTCCCCCAGGTATTGCTAGTCGCTTAAGAATCTCTCTATCCACATTGTCGCGATGCCAGTGGGATACCCCTGACGCGAGTGTTGTACCAATTTCCGCGGCGTGCACGGCGGCAGAAGCCACAGCCGCTGATGCTCCAAGAGTTAGTAGAAGAGTCGAGCTAGTTAAGCCAAAACCCATTCCCAGTGAACCGTCGACCAATTGTGCAACTGAACCAGCTAACGCAAAGAGCATCCAATTCATAGTAACTCCTTCATTATTTTCTCTACGTTTACCTCAATCTCCTCAGTTCCATCGAGAATGAGTTCTGCATGAGTTGGCGGTTCATATTCTTGTCCTACTCCACTTAGATTTGGAAGCGAACCATCAGCGGCCTTTTTGTAGAGGCCCTTTGGATCGCGATCGGTGCAGACTTCAATCGGAGTCTTCACCCAAACTTCTGCAAATTTTCCTTTATCAAATAACTCGCGCACGCTATCGCGATCTTCAGCGAATGGGCTAACGAGTGCGACGATGACTATAAGTCCGGCATCAGCCATTAGATGTGCAACTTCACCTACACGACGAACATTTTCGGCGCGATCTGCTCGAGTAAAACCAAGATCCTTATTTAATCCAAGTCGAAGATTGTCACCATCAAGAACATAGCTATGAGCACCCGCAGCAAAGAGTCGCTTCTCAAGCTCATTAGCAATTGTTGATTTTCCAGAACCGGAAAGACCAGTTAGCCAAATTACCTTTGCGCTCTGATTCTTCTGTGATGCACGAGCAAGTGAATCAACTTCGTACTTGTGCTCAGAAACGTTATCTGAACGACGTAAGACGTGGTTGACCATTCCGGCTGCGACGGTATTGAGAGTTACGCGATCTACAAGAATGAAACTTCCAGTATTTCTATCTTCCTTATAAGGTGAAAGCGCAATCGGAGAGTCCGTTGCAATTTCAACAACACCTATCTCGTTCATGGCAAGAACTTCTGCTGCTTCATGATCGCCGCTTGTAATCTCAAGTTTATGGCGAATCTTGGTAACAATTGCAGGTACCTGAGTGGAGCCAGCAATCAGATAGTAAGAGCGGCTATGTACTAGTTCTGTCTCCCCTAGCCAAACAACATTTGCATTAAAGCGATCTGCCGGCATCGTGAAATTGCTAGCCAGTTCAACACTATCGCCACGAGTGGCATCCACATCGGGCTCAAGGACCAGAATTACTGCCTCCGAATCCCCGGCACTCTTGAGATCGCCATCATGCGAAACAATCTGTGAAATCTTTGCTTTGCGCTTACTTGGAAGAACAATGACTTCATCGCCTTGATTGAAGGTTCCGTTAAAGATTGTTCCTGAGAGACCACGGAAATTCTCGGCGCGAGCAATCAACTGCACACCAAGGTGCGGCTTTACAAGTGCTTCGCTTTTCTTATCCCAGCTTTGAATATATTCAAGAAGAGTTGGACCCGAGTACCACGGCATATTTGTACTGCGGTGCACAACGTTATCTCCGACCAGGGCGCTAACTGGAACCGCCTGATAATCGTTAATTCCTAGACGCTTTGCAACACCCGAAAGTTCATCAACGATTGCTTGGTAAATCTCCTGCGAATATCCGGTTGCATCTAATTTATTTACAACAACTGCAATTCTAGTTACGCCCATAAGAGAGCAGATTGTTAAGTGACGTAAGGTTTGTGTGCGAATTCCACGAGATGCATCTACTAGAACAAGTGCAACATCTGCACGAGATGCTGCGACAGCCATATTACGTGTGTACTGCTCATGCCCCGGAGCATCAGCGATAATTAAACGACGACCGTTGAGAAGTGACATTGAACGATAGGCAACGTCAATCGTGATGCCTTGCTCGCGCTCTGCCTCTAGCCCATCGGTAAGTAAACTGAAGTCAACTTCACCAGCAACAATCGTTGATCCGCTGCGACGAATATTTCGCGCTGCAGCAACTGTGTCGTGCGGGACGCTATCTGTCTCTACAAGAAGACGACCAATCAAAGTGCTCTTTCCATCGTCAACGCTTCCGCATGTAACGAGGCGAATAATAGGCTGAGTAGATTGCTGAGTCATTAGAAGTAACCCTCAGTCTTTTTCTTCTCCATTGAATCTTCCTTCTCGCCATCAATAAGACGAGTCGCTCGTTCGCTGAGCTTTACATTCATTACTTCTTCAACGATTTCAGGGACAGTTGTCGCATCTGATTCGACCGCCGCAGTAAGTGGGTAGCAGCCCAAGGTGCGGAAGCGGATCTTCTTCATAACTGGCTGTTCACCATTAATCAGTGGGAAGCGATCATCGTCGACCATAATCATCTGCTCGCCGCGGAATACAACTGGGCGTTCCTTTGCGAAGTACAAAGGATTTACTGGAACATCGTTCTCTTCGATGTAATTCCAGATATCGAGCTCTGTCCAATCTGAGAGAGGAAAGACGCGCATCGATTGATCGGGAGTAATGCGAGGGTTATATGTACGCCATAACTCAGGGCGTTGATTACGTGGATCCCAACGGTGTCCCGCTTCACGCACGCTGAAGATACGTTCCTTAGCTCGACTGCGCTCTTCGTCGCGACGCGACCCACCAATCGCGGCATCAAATTGATTTGCATCAAGGGCTTGGCGAAGCGCAACGGTTTTCATGATTCGGGTGTACTCAGATGCACCGGTATTAAATGGGTTGATATTGTCGGCAACGCCTTGAGCATTCGTGTGTTTAATTAAATTTAAGTTGTATTTCTGAACCATCTCTTCGCGGAAAGAAATCATCTCGCGGAATTTCCAGGTTGTATCAATATGCATTACCGGAAATGGAATCTGAGCGGGATAAAAGGCCTTCATGGCAAGATGAAGAAGTACTGCTGAATCTTTCCCGATTGAATAAAGAAGAACTGGCTTACGGAAAGCTGCCGCGGTCTCTCGTAGAATCTCAATTGATTCATTTTCGAGAGCTTTGAGAATCTCCGAAGAACTTTTCACTTGGAAATTATAGAGAAATTTCCATGTGAAAACTCTGTGCGACTTCCGCGGAGACGAGGAGATTTGAACTCCTGAAGGGTTTAACCCCTTACCTCGTTAGCAGTGAGGACTGCGAGGTCGCTCTAACTCCCATCTACGCTTGTTAACCAAGTTTACAGTGCTTTAAACCTACTAAAAATCATCTATCTAGACCTAATTCATGGGCAAAACATGGGCAAAAGAATGCTCTCTCTCTCTACCCAGGAGCGATTGAGAAACCAGGCGCTGGAGTAAGAAGTGCGAAGGCATCAAAAACTA
>CAZSEW010000021.1:3006-10026 GCA_964606025.1 uncultured Candidatus Planktophila sp. | reverse complement strand
TGCTTCGATATCTACGACTCCAACTTGTTCACCGGTGTAATTGATGAGACGAATTTGGGGTGTGCGGATACGGTCATTGATGCGCGGTTCTGTTGTGATTTCTGCTCCTAAGTTCGGTATTCACTTGAGTATCCAAGTTGCCGCAGAATTCGCGCACCGCATAGGAGGATAGAAATAGCACTTGGCTACTTCTTCTTCCGACAAACCAGTTCACTTGAAGTGAAGGAGGTGGGAGCGGTGAGCTCCTCTTGCAGCAGCCGGGGCTACTGGTCTGAGGAGAAGGCTACCTAATGGGTTGGAATAAGTGAAATCCGTGCGTGAAAGCGGCTTTAACTCTTACCCTTTTAGCCCATGGCGTGCAAGCCACCATCAACGTGGATGATCTCAGCCGTGGTCTTTGGGAACCAATCGCTCAAAAGTGCAACTGCGCCTTTGGCTGCGGGAACTGGATCTTCAATATCCCAGAAGAGCGGACTACGTTCGTTCCATACATTTTCGAATTCTTGAAAACCGGGAATCGATTTTGCAGCGATTGTCTTGATTGGGCCTGCTGCAATGAGATTTACGCGGACATTATCTTTCCCGAGATCGCGAGCAAGGTAGCGTGAGGTTGATTCAAGAGCTGCCTTTGCAACTCCCATCCAGTCATACTTTGGCCAAGCGACCTGCGCATCAAAATCGAGTCCTACAACTGATGCCCCATTTTTAAAGAGTGGGTGGCAAGCCATCGTGAGTGATTTCAATGAGAATGCAGAGACTTGAACAGCGGTAGCAACATCTTCCCATGACGTATTCAGGAAGTTTCCGCCGAGAGCTGCTTCTGGTGCGAAACCAATTGAATGAACAACTCCATCTAGATGAGGAAGATGCTTCTTTACTTCTTCAGCTAGCCCATCAAGATGCTCTTGATTTGTCACATCAAGTTCGATAATCGGCGGAAGCTTTGGTAAACGAGCAGCGATACGATTAGTGAGACTGAGTCCTCGACCGAATCCTGTAAGAACAACGTTAGCGCCTTCTTCTTGCGCAAGGCGAGCGATATGGAAGGCGATGGATCCATCAGTGAGTACGCCAGTAACAAGAATGTTTTTGCCTTCGAGAATTCCCACTTTAATGCCCCATTCCTAATCCACCATCAACAGAAATGATGGCACCGGTTATATAACTTGCCTTCGGTGAGGCAATAAACGAAACAACATCTGCAATCTCATCCGCAGAGCAGAATCTTCCAAGTGGAACTTGGGCTGCGATGTCTGTACGACGCTTCTCATCAAGATCTGCTGTCATATCAGTTTCGACAAATCCAGGAGCGATGACGTTTGCTGTAATTCCACGACTTCCAAGTTCGCGTGCATATGAACGTGCCATCCCGACTAGGCCAGATTTGGAGGCTGAGTAATTAACTTGCCCAGCTGCTCCTACGCTTCCGACAACTGAACCAACGAAGATCAAGCGACCACGCTTTAACTTCAAGAGTCCTTTAGTTGCTCTCTTTGAAACTCGAAATGCCCCCGTGAGGTTGGCATCAATAACAGATTCAAAATCTTCATCACTCATGCGCATTACAAGGGTATCTTTCGTAATTCCGGCGTTGGCAACAATTATTTCTGGTTGCCCAAATTCACTTTCGATCTTTGTAAATCCGGTATCTACGCTCTGGCTATCTGTGACATCCATCTGAACAGCATCGAACCCGGTCGGCGGTGTTCCGCTTCGGTAGGTGATGATGACTTTGTGGCCATCTGCCTTGAGAGCTTTCGCTATCGCGAGACCGATTCCGCGATTTCCGCCGGTGACCAGCGCGATTGATGTCGAGTCGCTCATGAGATAAAACTACCCTACTGTTGGCTTATGGCTAAAGAGGATGCGGCATTCGACATCACAAGCGCGCCAAAGGGTTTATCTTCTGATCAGAGTGCGCGTCAACGCCGCTATTTCTATTCAATGATGGTGCGTACTGCATGCTTCATTCTCACCGTTGTGCTTCCTAGCCCATACAGATGGTTTGCACTCCTAGGAGCTGTGGTTCTTCCTTATATTGCTGTGGTGGTAGCTAATGCCGGTCGCGAGACAGTTCTTCCGGGAGCTGCAATTCTTAAGAAGAGGCCGCGAGGAATTGAGTAAGTCACGTAAAAAAGAAAATTACTCCCTCTTTAAATCGTTAGTCGCTCTCTCGCTTGTACTCCTCTGTTTATGGGCTGCACAGTGGCAATTTAATCGAGGGCTAGATAGAAGCGATAGAAACTCCAAGATTGAAAGTCATATCGCTATGAAGCCTGTCTCATTAGAGGAGGTTGTATCTAACCCAGCTGTCCATGAGTGGAAGACCGTGGAATCTCTGGGAACTTTCGATCTGAAGAATCAGATTCTCCTTCGTAATCGTTACTTTGAAGGCGTCTACGGCTTTGAACTCCTTACAAAATTTACCGACTCTCAAGGCCGAACCTTCTGGGTAGATTGTGGCTGGGTGAAGGCTGGTAAAAATGCACTCACGCGACCTGAACTTCCCAAGATTCCAGAAGGCGAAGTTTTGATTACCGGTCGCCTACGTTTGGACACATCACTTCCAAGAGGTGCCTTCTTTGCTATTCCCTCTAATCAATCAGAAGGTTTGGTTTCGAAAGCCAATGCACAAAGTGGATCTTCTACAGAGAATTACTATCTCGATCTAATCTCTGGAAATGATCCACTCTTGACGCCTGCAGTACCGGCACAATTGCCTGAACTTTCAGATGGTCCCCATATGGCATATGCATTGCAATGGGTCTTCTTCGGTGGACTAGTTATCTACGGCCGGTTTCTCATTCGTCGTGATGTCTTGTCTGGCAAAGAGCTCTGAGTACAAACCACCTTTAGAGATCAACTCTTCATGGGTCCCGCGTTCGACAATCAGACCCTTCTCCAATACTAAAATCTGATCAGCTTCCATCACCGTGCTGAGGCGGTGAGCGATGACAATTGAAGTTCTCCCCTTGAGCGCAACGCGTAGCGCTTCCTGAACGAGGGATTCATTCTCAGAATCTAGGTGGGCTGTTGCCTCGTCGAGAATTACTATTGCAGGAGCCTTAAGTAGAAGTCGCGCTATCGCCAAACGTTGTTTCTCTCCACCTGAGAGTCTATGTCCACGTTCCCCCACCATGGTGTCAAAGCCATTGGGCAGCGATGAAACTAGCTCCCAAATTTGGGCGGATTTGCAGGCCTCGATCATCTCTGCCTCGGTCGCATCTTCCTTTGCGTATCGCAAATTTTCAGCGATGGTTTCGTGGAAGAGATGGGCATCTTGCATCACCACCCCGATTGAATCTCGCAGTGATTGCACTGTGTAATCGCGAATATCATGGCCACCGATATTGATCGATCCGCCAGTGACATCGTAAAGTCTTGGAAGAAGTGCGCTCATCGTTGTCTTACCGGCACCTGAGGGACCAACGATTGCAGTGAGCGTTCCGGAGGGAACATCGAATGAGATTCCCTTAAGCACCTCCCCGCTATCTACAGTTTCAGGGCGAGAAGCAGATTCGAGTGAGGCCAGTGAAATCTCTTCTGCTTTTGGATAAGTGAATTTAACTTCCTTAAAGTTGATATCTAACTTCTTTGATTCAAGCTTCTTGGCGCCCTGCGAATCGGTTATCATCGGATGGAGATCAAGCACTTCAAAGACTCGTTCGAATGAAACCAGAGCAGTCATTACATCTATACGCACATTCGATAACGCTGTAAGTGGTCCGTAAAGACGAGCTAATAGCGCTGTGATTGCAAGGAGAGTTCCAACGGTAATCTCTTGATTAATAGCGAGATGGCCGCCAATTCCATAGGCGAAAGCAGTAGCAACTGCTGCAACGCTCGTAATTCCAACAAAGAAGATGCGGTTAAGCATCGCTGTTTGAATTCCAATATCTGCAACCTTGCGTGCCCTTGTGCGAAAGAACTTCTCTTCCTTATCTGGCTTACCGTAGAGCGAGACTAAGAGAGCGCCAGATACGTTGAAGCGCTCTGTCATGGTGCTCGACATCGTTGCATTGAGGTTGAATGCATCGCGAGTAAGGGCTTGAATCCGCTTTCCCACCCATTTCGTAGGAAGTAGAAATGCTGGAAGAAGCAGAAGTGAAATCAAGGTTATTTGCCAAGAGAGAATCAGCATCGTTGTCACCACAAGAACGAGAGAGACAACATTGCTCACTACGCCCGAGAGCGTTCCGGTGAAGGCTTGCTGCGCTCCCATGACATCAGAGTTGATGCGCGAGATGAGAGCACCAGTCTGCGTGCGGGTAAAGAAAGCTATTGATTGGCGTTGAATATGGGCGAAGACCTGTGATCGAAGGTCGTAGATAAGGCCCTCACCGATACGCGCTGAGAACCAGCGACCGAAGATATTAAATGCTGCATCAACGATCGCTAACAGTCCTACAAGGAGTGCCAACTTGGTGACTAGACCTGGATCTTTAGGGATGACGCCTTTATCAATCAATTCACGAAGTAATAGCGGTGATGAGATGACCAGAAGCGCTTCGATAACAACCGTAACGAGGAAAATTGCAATCTGAGTTTTGTACGGCTTGCCGTAGGAGATGATGCGCGAAATAGTCCCTGGCTTTAACTTCTGCGATTTAACAGATGGATCAGCGGTCATCGACCGAAAGGTCATCCAAACTGCGTGTTGGGACATTTGTAGCTAACTAATTAAACGGTGAAGCCGAGAGCGCGAAGTTGTTCGCGGCCATCATCAGAAATCTTATCTGGGCCCCAAGGTGGCATCCATACCCAGTTGATTTTTACATCATCTGTAAATGGAGCAAGAGCCTGACGAGTTTGATCTTCAATAACGTCCTGAAGTGGGCAGGCCGCAGATGTGAGAGTCATATTTAGAACTGCAATGTTGTTCTCATCGACCATCATGTCGTAGATAAGTCCAAGATCAACAACGTTAATTCCGAGTTCAGGATCGACGACATCTTTCATCGCCTCATTAATATCTTCTACCTTTGCAACCATATCCACATCCTACTTTCTTTTTACGAATTCTTGCTTGCTTTTGCTTGGATGCTGGCATCCTTCAGAGCCATCCACCCCAGCAGCGCACATTTAATGCGGGCTGGATATTGAGAGACTCCCGCAAGAGCGACTGCATCTTCCAGAATCTCTTCATCCCCCTTCTCTGCACCTTTGCTCTGCATCAACTGCATAAAGGCATCGGATACTTTCTGTGCATCTTCGAGGCTTTTGCCTTTGACCAAGTCGGTCATGATTGAGACGCTCGCTTGGGAGATAGAGCAGCCAACGCCTTCCCATGTAACAGATTTAATTGAGTCTCCATCGAGAGTGACATTGAGCGTGATCTCATCACCACAACTTGGATTGACATGGTGAACTTGAGCATCAAATTCCGTTGCTAACTTCTTATTCTGAGGATTCTTGTAGTGATCAAGGATCACCTCTTGATAGAGATTATCTAACTGCATCTTTACCCAAAATATTTCTGAGCGCCGAGGATGCCATCGATCAGCGAATCAACGTCGCTCTTGGAGTTATAGAGGTAGAAAGAGGCACGAGTGGTTGCCGGTACTCCGAGCTTTCTCGTAAGCGGCCAAGCGCAATGGTGTCCGGTGCGAACCGCAATTCCTTGGCTATCTAGGTATTGTCCTAAATCGTGTGGGTGTATCTCACCGACTGTGAATGAGAGAGTTCCACCGCGCATCTCGAGATCTCGAGGACCGATGATGTTGAGATCTCTAATCTCACTCATCTTCTCAATTCCGTATCGAGTTAACTCGACTTCATGCTTATGAATCTCATCCATTCCCACTGAAGTTAGATACTCGAGTGCAACACCTAAGCCCACGGCTTGAGCCATATTAGGAACTCCAGCTTCAAACTTTCGTGGAGCAGGCGCCCATGTGGTGGTTGTCATCGTGACGCTCTCAATCATTGAGCCACCTGTGAGAAACGGTGGAAGTTCGTTAAGAAGTTCTGCTCTCCCCCAGAAGATTCCAACCCCGGTAGGTCCAACTGTCTTATGTCCCGAGAATGCAAGGAAATCTACTTCTAGCTCCTTCACATCCACTTTCATATGTGGAACAGATTGGCAGGCATCCAAAACAACTACCGCTCCTACTTCATGTGCCCGCTTAACAATCTCCTTCAAAGGAACGATTGTTCCAAGAACATTCGATTGATGAGTAAGTGCAACAACTTTGGTGCCTTCTGTAATGATGCTGTTGATATTGCTTAGATCTAGGCGTCCCTCAGGAGTTACCTCAAACCACTTTAGAGATGCACCTGTGCGTGCAGCAAGCTGCTGCCAAGGAATCAGATTGGCATGATGCTCCATCTCGGTTACAACGATTGAATTCGATGAATCAAGGTGGAACCGATTTCCTGCTGCAGCGTTGCCCATCGCGTAGGCGACAAGATTGAGAGATTCTGTCGCACTCTTAGTGAAGATAACTTCATCAACGTTTGCGCCAATAAAGTTTGCGACAATCTGGCGGGCGTTCTCCATCGCAGTTGTAGCCTCTTCAGCTAACTGGTGTGCACCTCGATGAGCTGCAGCATTATGAAAACGGTAGAAGTCACTCTCCGCATCGATTACAGAGTTCGGCTTCTGGCTAGTTGCCCCAGAATCCAAATAGACCAACTTCTTTCCATCACGAATAGTCCGACCAAGAATCGGAAAATCTTTCGCAATTTCAAGAGCGTTTAGAGTCATTGTTAGGCGCTGACGTACTCCGCATAACCATTGGCTTCGAGCTTATCTGCAAGCTCAGGACCGCCTTCTTCGACGATCTTTCCATTGGCAAATACATGTACGAAATCTGGCTTGATGTACTTGAGAATTCTTGTGTAGTGAGTGATGAGAAGGATTCCATGATTATTCGCAGCCTTTGCACGGACAACACCCTCAGAGACGATACGAAGAGCATCCACATCGAGACCTGAATCTGTCTCATCCAAAATTGCAAACTTTGGCTTGAGAAGTTCTAGCTGCATGATTTCGTGGCGCTTCTTCTCTCCGCCTGAGAA
>CAZSEW010000021.1:0-2906 GCA_964606025.1 uncultured Candidatus Planktophila sp. | reverse complement strand
AGAGTTGATTTACCGGAACCGTTTGGTCCCATAATTGCGTGAGTCTCACCTGACTTGATAGTTAGATCTACGCCTTTAAGGATTTCTACTGGACCTTGTTCTGTATCGACAGAAACCTTTAGGCCACGAATCTCTAGGGTGCTCATTGTCTTCTCCGTTACATCTCTACCGTGACGGAGTCTCCGTCGATGGTTACTGGATATGTCTTTACAGGTGCTACAGCAGGCGGAGTCAGTGCTTCACCTGTACGTAGATCAAACTCTGCTCCATGGAGCCAGCATTCGATCTTGAAATTTGAAATATCTCCTTCAGAAAGTGATGCATCAGAGTGGCTACAGACATCTCCGATTGCGAAGACCTCTGACCCAACACGTGCGACGCAGATAGATTCGCCATTCTTCTCGATGCGAACTGGCTTTCCTTCAGCAAGGGTTGCCAATGAAATATCTGACATTTACTTTCCTGCCTTTGCAAGTTCATTGTCGATGCGATCCATGAGGCGATTTTGAATCTCTTCAATTCCGATCTCAGAGACAATCTCGTTAAAGAATCCACGAACAACAAGGCGTCGTGCATCTTCCATATTGATTCCGCGTGACATTAAGTAGAAGAGCTGTTCGTCGTCGAAGCGACCTGTTGTCGAAGCGTGTCCTGCTCCGACAATTTCGCCAGTTTCGATCTCAAGGTTAGGAACCGAATCTGCACGAGCTCCATCTGAGAGGAGCAAGTTTCGATTGAGCTCATAGGTATCAGTGCCTTCAGCGGCTGCGCGAATAAAGACATCGCCAATCCACACTGTGTGAGCCTTATCCCCTGCTAGTGCACCCTTGTAGTTGACGCGTGACTTCGCATTAGGAACTTTATGATCCACGAACATACGATGCTCGAAGAATTGTCCTTCGGTTGCAAAGTAGACGCCAGATAGGTCGCATGATGCGCCCGGTGCAATAAAATCCACTGTAGGCAATAAGCGAACGAGATTTCCACCTACGGTGACAACGATTGAATTGAAAGTTGCATCTCTATCTACAACGGCGTGGTGACGCGCTGCATGGATGGTCTTAGAACCCCACTCTTGAAGAGAGATAAAGGTGAGGTGTGCACCTGGCTCAACCAGAATCTCAAGATCCTCAGCAAGGTGGGTATCTCCGGTGTTCTCGAGAACGACTGTTGCCTTTGAGTGATTTCCTGCCTTGATGAGAACACGAGAGAACTCGGCTTCATCAGTACCAGCAGAAGAACGATTGAGGAAGATTGGTTCGCTAAGTTCAGTGTTTGGTGCGATTGCAAGAATGGCACCTGTCTTTGTGAATTCACGAACGCGATTCACAATCGCATCATCAGTCTCCGTGAGAGATGAGACCTCTTCAAAGTTGAGTGTGACTCCTGAAGGAAGGGCTGACTTAGCTGCAAGTGAGTTACGCAGAACTGGCTTTGCAGTTCCATCGTGTAGCCCACCAAGTCGCTTGAGTGGAGTAAATCTCCACGCTTCTTCGCGACCTGTTGGCGTGTGGTTCTCTAAAAGATTTGATTGGAGGGTTGTCATTAGCCGACTGCGCCTTCCATCTGTAGTTCGATGAGTCGGTTGAGCTCGAGCGCGTACTCCATTGGAAGTTCGCGTGCAATTGGTTCGATAAATCCACGAACAATCATCGCCATCGCTTCATCTTCATTGAGCCCACGAGACATCAAGTAGAAGAGTTGATCATCTGAGATCTTCGAAACCGTTGCTTCGTGACCCATAGAAACATCATCTTCACGGATATCGACATACGGATATGTATCGGAACGTGAAATTGTGTCGACTAACAGAGCATCACATTTAACTGTGCTTGCTGAGTGGTGTGCACCTTCTTGAACCTGAACAAGGCCACGGTAAGAAGTACGTCCACCGCCACGAGCTACAGATTTAGAGATTACAGATGAAGATGTGTAAGGAGCTGCGTGAACCATCTTCGCCCCTGAATCCTGGTGCTGACCAGGACCTGCAAATGCGAGTGAGAGTGTTTCACCTTTTGCGTGTGGACCCATCAACATAACAGCTGGGTACTTCATCGTTACCTTTGAACCGATATTTCCATCGACCCACTCCATGGTTGCACCTTCAGCACATGTTGCACGCTTTGTTACCAAGTTGTACACATTGTTAGACCAGTTCTGAATCGTGGTGTAACGAACGCGTGCACCCTTCTTAACAATGATTTCTACAACAGCTGAGTGAAGTGAATCTGATTTGTAGATAGGCGCGGTGCAACCTTCTACGTAATGAATGTATGAATCTTCATCAGCAATGATCAGGGTGCGCTCAAACTGACCCATGTTCTCGGTATTGATGCGGAAGTATGCCTGCAAAGGAATATCTACATGAACACCCTTAGGTACATAGATAAATGAACCACCAGACCACACAGCTGTATTAAGTGCTGCAAACTTGTTATCTCCTACTGGAATAACGGTTCCGAAGTACTCCTTGAACAGTTCTGGGTGCTGCTTGAGAGCGCTATCTGTATCGAGGAAAATAACGCCTTGTGCTTCTAGATCTTCACGGATTGAGTGGTAGACAACCTCTGACTCGTACTGTGCAGCTACACCTGAAACTAGGCGCTGCTTTTCAGCCTCCGGAATACCTAAACGGTCATAGGTATTTTTAATCTCATCTGGAAGATCATCCCATGTTGTCGCTTGCTTTTCAGTTGAGCGAACAAAGTACTTGATGGTGTCAAAGAAGATTCCTGATAGATCTGATCCCCAATTTGGCATCGGCTTCTTATCAAACAAGGAAAGACCCTTAAGGCGTAGATCAAGCATCCACTGTGGCTCAGATTTCTTTGATGAGATGTCACGAACAACATCTTCATTAAGACCACGCTTAGCGTTATCGCCAATCGCGCTCTTATCTGACCAAC
>CAZSEW010000020.1:0-10389 GCA_964606025.1 uncultured Candidatus Planktophila sp. | reverse complement strand
TGCCAATCAAGGCGATCCACAAGTTCTCATAGTTGTTCCTACTCGCGAACTCTGTGTTCAGGTAACTAAAGATATTGAAGAGCTCTCATTTAAAAGAGGTATCCGCACACTGGCTGTCTATGGTGGTCGTGCATTTGAGCCACAAATTGAAGCCCTGCAAGGTGGCGTTGAGATTGTTGTGGGAACTCCAGGTCGACTTCTTGATCTCTATCGCCAAGGTCAGTTGAAACTTAAGAATGTCTCACGCGTAGTTCTCGACGAAGCAGATGAGATGCTCGATCTGGGCTTCTTACCTGATGTAGAAAAGATTTTCACAAGTACTCCTGCGCGCCAGCAGACGATGCTCTTCTCGGCGACTATGCCTGGTGACATCATCGCCCTTGCTCGTCGCTTTATGAATCAGCCAGTACATATTCGCACTCAAGATAATGAAGATGAGGGCGCAGTTGTTTCGCGAATTGAACAGCATGTTATTCGTGCACATGCCATGGATAAAATTGAAATGCTTGCTCGCATCTTGCAGGCAGATGGCCGCGGACCGACGATTGTCTTCTGTCGCACAAAGCGCACTGCACAAAAAACTTCAGATGAGTTAGTTGAACGAGGATTTAGAGCTGCAACTATTCATGGAGATTTAGGTCAATCTGCCCGCGAGAAAGCGCTCAATGATTTCAAAGCAGGAAAATCAGATGTATTAATTGCTACTGATGTTGCTGCACGCGGAATCGATATCGATGGAATCACTCACGTCATTAATTATCAGTGCCCAGAAGATGAGAAGACTTACGTACACCGCATTGGTCGTACAGCTCGAGCTGGCGCAGATGGCATCGCAGTTACCTTTGTTGATTGGGATGATTTAGCGCGCTGGAAGATGATCGATACAGCACTCAAATTAGGGCTACCAGAGCCACTTGAGACATATTCATCTTCTGAGCACCTCTACGAGATGCTCAATATTCCTGCTGGATCTACTGGAACTCTCAAGAAGGTGCGTGCGCCACAAGAGAAGAATGCTCCTGCTGAGAAGACTCCAACTAAATCTGCTGAACCACGTGTCAAGCGTGAGCGCACAAGAACTAAGCGAATCGCTGATTAACTAGCAGCAAATGCCTTGATTGCATTTGCCAACATCTGTACCGCAATAGCTGCAAGCAGAAGTCCAGCGATACTTGCCAAGAGTGTCACTCCCGCATCTTTGATGACGCTGACAATTTTCGTTGAAGCCATCAGTACGATGCCGATTATTAGGTGCACAGCAAGGATTGCCGCAGCTAACCCAACAATCTGAGAAGTTGTGTCAGCTCTCTGCACGTAAATCATGGTGGCAACAATTGCTCCAGGTCCTGCGAGAAGCGGTGTTCCAAGTGGCACCATTCCAATATTGGAACTCTTCTGCTCTGTGCCACCCTTCGATGTTCCGGTCAATAACTGAAGTGAGACGTAGAGGAGAAGCAGACCACCTGCGGCTTGAAGAGCTTCGATAGAAACGTGCATGTAATCGAGAATGAATTGGCCAAAGATTGCAAAGCTGGCGATAACAAAGAGTGAGACGGCTGCTGCTTGCCATGCCAATCTGATTCGTTCTTTAGGTGATTTATCGCCCACGAGTCCAAGAAAGATTGGCGTAGCGCCAGGTGGATCCATGATGACAAATAAAGTTACAAAAGCTTGAGTCGCAAAGGTGATTGCATTTACAGTGTTCATTTTCGTATAACCCTCCGTGCATTCGCTTGCGATTCCAAGGCTTCCCATTGTGCCGGATGTGTGGTGTTTTCTGCCATTGAATTAAGTTTTCCGGTGCCGTGATAATCACTTGCACCCGTTATTACGAGGTTCAATTCATTTGCAATTGCGATTAACGCTCGCTGTTCATCTGGACTTTGATCACGATGCATCACTTCAATTCCATTTAGCCCTGCATCCACCATGCCTGCGAAGGTAGAGGAATCAAGAATTTCACCTCTGCGTGAGGCGAAGGGATGGGCAATGACCGCTACTCCCCCTGCGCTACGAATCATGGAAATTGCATCCTCGGGGGTTGGTGCAGCATGAGTTACGTAGTACTTAGATTCATTATGGAGAAGATCGACAAATGCCTCATCACGGCTCTTGACCACACCATTTGCAACGAGAGCATCGGCGAGATGGGGTCTTCCTAAGGTTGCGCCGGGTGGGGTCGTGCGTTGAACATCTTCAAGACTGATATCAATGCCATCGGCACGAAGTAGTTCGATCATTTTTCGCATTCTAGGAATTCTCGTATCCCTAGATTCTTCCAGCATCCGCTGCATCCCTTGATGTTCGCCATCAAATAAGAGCCCGAGCATATGAACGCTGATTCCATCGTTTGTTAGACATGAAATCTCTGCACCAAGTGCAAGTTCAATTTGGGGTGCAACAGCTGTAATGGCTTCAGACCATCCGGCAATAGAGTCGTGGTCGGTTAATCCTAAAGTTGTTACGCCGGTTGAGAGCGCCTTCTTTACTAGAGCAAAGGGAGAATCTGTTCCATCGCTACATGTTGAATGAGTATGTAGGTCAATCATTGCGATTCCTTCGTTCTAAGCACCACAAGGATGCATCCAGCGAGAATGAGAATAACACCTGGAATAATTGAAAGTGTCGGCTCTTTGCCAATCTTAAATATAAATGAGAGTAGCGCTGCAACAGGAACTTCGAAGAAGACAATCATCGAAACAACGGCCGGAGATACTCGTTTCAGTGTTAAGTTGAACATCGTATGACCCAGAATTTGTGCACCAATGATGAGCCCAAGGAGAATCCACCACTCTTTTGCATCAAAGTTGATGATTTCGTAACCAGCAAAGATGGCCATCGGCAGGGCTGTCATCGCACAGACGAAGTAGCAGATAGTTGTGTAGGAGGTTGTCTCCAAGTGTTGTTGTGCTTTGGAGCCAATCAGCATGTAAGCCGCAGCAAGTGCCCCCGAAATCAAAGCTGCCAAATCTCCAAGGAAAGATTTGCGATCTAGTTGAAGATCGATTCCTGTTACGAGAAGAACGCCAGAGAAACTGATCAGCATTCCAAGCCAAGCCTTCTTAGGAATATGTCCACCGGTTAGCTTCACAAAGAAGGCAGCAAAAATTGGCTGCGTTGCAACAATTGCAGTTCCGGCGGTAACACTCGTTAGACGCATTGAAATGAAGAAGCCAACAAAATGCACTGCAAGAACTACTCCCGCTAGAACAGCCCAGCGCACACCGGTGCGATTTAACTTATGTCGAAGAGCAAATGGAAGAGTGACCAGTGAGCCACCCAGATTTCGCCAGAAGATCAAGGTTGGAACTGGCATCGCGCTAAGAGCGATCAGAGGACCCGATGAGCCGATGCCGAAAATTCCGATAATCAGGCGAATGAGGTCCGGTCTCGCCGGTAGCTCCGTGTGATTGTGAATGCCTGAATTCATATGGCAAACCTAGTCGATAGTGCACCCGTTACTCTTATCCCATGAGCGGAAATAACTTCAATCGTATATTTCTCGCGCGTCTAGCCGGAACAGCTGTCTTTGACCCAAATGGTGATCCAGTAGGCAAGGTGCGCGATGCTGTCGCGACCCTGCGCTCTAACAATCAATCTCCAAGAATTCTGGGTCTTGTTGTCGAAGTACCTCTGCGCCGTCGTGTCTTTGTTCCAATTACCCGAGTTACCTCAATCGAATCCGGTGCTGTAGTTATTACTGGCCTACTTAACATGCGTCGCTTTGAAACTCGAACTGGCGAGATGATGGTTCTTGGAGATTTACTCGATCGCAAAATCTCTCTCGTTGATGGTAATGAAGAAGTGCTTGTTGAAGATATGGCGATGGAGCAAAATCGCACTGGTGATTGGTTAATAACCAAAGTTCACATTATGCGTAAAGGCCGAGGCCTACGTCGTAAAGGTGCAACATCCACAGTCGCATGGGAGGAAGTCACTGGATTCGCCCATCACGAATCCAATCAAGGTGTGACGAATCTTCTCTCCACAATTGGAAATCTACGCGCGGCAGATCTTGCAACTGTTCTACAAGATCTTGCACCTAAGCGTCGCGTTGAAGTGGCACGTGCACTGGACGATGAACGACTTGCCGACGTTCTTGAAGAGATGGATGAATCTGAACGCGTTGCACTCCTTGCCGAACTTGAGGGAGAACGTGCTGCTGATGTTCTTGAAGAGATGGATCCTGATGATGCGGCAGATTTGCTCCGCGAAATCGGTGAAGAGCGCGCACAAGAACTCATTAATCTGATGGATCCTGAAGATGCAGAGGATGTTCTTCGGTTGATGACATATGAGGATTATTCAGCTGGTGGAATGATGACGACCGAACCAATCATCATGTCTGCTGATTACACAGTTGCCGATGCCCTTGCCGCAGTCCGACAGAGTGAAATTTCTCCGGCACTTGCCTCACAAATTTTTATCGCACGTCAGCCACTTGAAACACCGACAGGTCGCTTTATCGGAATGGTTCACTATCAGCGCTTGCTCCGCGAACCACCAGCTACGCTCCTTGGCTCAATCGTAGATACCAATACTCAAGGGGTTAATCCCGATGCATCGCTGCATGCAGTTTCGTCATACTTAGCTAGTTACAACTTGCTCTCTCTGCCAGTTATTGATGCCAATGACCGTCTACTTGGAGCAGTCACAGTCGATGACGTGCTCGATCACTTATTGCCTGAGAACTGGCGCCATGATCACCGAGATTCGGCTGCTACAACTGCGGCTCTTGAGAGTGTTGATACGAGTTTTGTTAACTCTCCAGATTCACCAGAGGAGGTGTAGAGATGGCACGTAATTACGGATTAGATACACCGCGCGAGACACGTCGTTCTCTGCGCGCTAATTACGACCCAGAAGCATTTGGTCGCCTCTCAGAACGTTTCGCACGTTTCTTAGGAACGGCTCGATTCTTGGTCTACATGACAGTATTTGTTTTTAGCTGGGTTATCTGGAACACCTTGGCGCCACATAGCGTGCGTTTTGATGAGTACCCATTTATCTTCTTAACGCTGATTCTCTCTCTCCAAGCTTCTTATGCTGCGCCGCTGATTTTGCTTGCACAGAACCGTCAGGCAGATCGCGATCGCATTACTCTCAATGAAGATCGTGCGCAGAATGCTCGCAGTATTGCAGATACCGAATATTTGACTCGCGAGCTTGCCAGTCTTCGCATCGCTCTCGGTGATGTTGCAACCCGAGATTATCTGCGCAATGAACTCGGTGATTTAGCTAAAGTTATCGGTAAAGAGATTGCTGACGAGCTACGCAAGCCCGAGTCTGACGCCAAGTAAAGATTTTTCGCGCACAATTAATTTATTAACAACTTCTTGAATTGCCTTTGCGCTGGCGCTCTCTGGGCTAGCGATAACGACAGGTGCTCCTGCATCTCCACCTTCGCGAAGTTCTGGGCTAAATGGAATCTTTCCAAGGAGCGGTACATCTCCACCGATGAGCTGCGATAAGCGTTTCGATGTTTCTTCTCCCCCGCCTTCTCCAAATAACGATGTGAGCTCTCCGCATTTTCCACATGGGTATGCGGACATATTTTCTATCACACCAATAACTCTTTGGTGGATTTGGTGAGCAATGCGACCAGCGCGCTCTGCAACTTCTGCAGCCGCTACTTGTGGAGTAGTTACAACAAGAATTTCAGATGTAGGAACTAGTTGGCCAAGTGAGATTGCAAGATCTCCCGTGCCTGGCGGCAAGTCGATATAGAGAAGATCTAAATCTCCCCAATATGCATCAGAGAGAAGTTGCTCAAGAACTCTATGGAGCAGAGGCCCACGGTATGCAATCGCATCTTCACGCTCTGGCTTAAACATCTCCATGGAGACTGTCTTTACTCCATACGATTCAAGTGGAATGAACATCTGGTCAATTGCCGTTGGTCTCTGACCAATTAGCCCCATAAGTCGTGGAATTGAGTGGCCATAAACGTCGGCATCCAAAATGCCGACTCGCAGGCCTTTCTGCGCTGATGCCACTGCAAGGTTTGCAGTCAATGAAGACTTTCCGACTCCACCTTTACCCGATGCGACACCGATTACACGAGTTAGTGAATCCGCTTGAGCGAAAGAGATAAAGCTTTCGCGACCATTGCGAAGAAGTTTCTTGATATTTGCTCGTTGAGCTTCATCCATCACGCCGAATTCAATGTGTACTTGTGAAATTCCAGGTACGGCAAGCACTGCCTTCTCGATATCACTTGTGAGGCGATCCTTCATCGGACAACCAGAGATTGTAAGAAGGATTTCTAACTCAGCGATCTCGCCATTGAGCGCAGCTGATTTCACCATGCCTAACTCAGGAAGTGCGCGATGCAACTCGGGATCTTGAACAGTTGCGAGAGCTTCGTTAAGTAAATCTAGAGTTGTCATAGGAGATCTGGATCAATCTTTGCATGAGCCTTCATCGTGGAAACTGAATCGCCTTCATCCATCGCATTGGCAATCTGCTTCTTAATAAAAGTCTTTGGATGGAGATCGGACGGTTGTAAATCTTCGAAGCCAGGACCTAAATTTTCCTTAAGCTCATTTGTAGCGTTGGAGGCAAAGGCGCGAACTTTTTTGAGGAAACGAGCTGCATCGACTGCAAAGGTCGGCAATTTATCTGGCCCTAGAAGAATCATGGCAAGTACGGCTAGGCCGATTATCTCGCCAGGACCAAAGTCGAAGAACATATCGTTAGCCTACCGTTATTCTGCAGTCATTTACTTAGATGCAGTCAGAGTAAGTGATGTGCTCATACTCGTCCCATTTCGTTTATAAGTAATCTCAACTTTATCGCCTACGCTCTTTGAACGAATTGCGACAATCAGATCTTCTGCTGATGCGATTGTTCTGCCATCAAATTTTGTAATGACGTCTCCAGAACGTAGGCCTGCCTTTGCGGCCGGACCACTCTTAACTACCGCATCTGAAGTCTTTGCAATCATCGCACCGTTTCCGGAGTAATTCATATCAACAGAGACACCAATAACTGGATAAGTCGCCTTTCCATTCTTGATTAACTGCTGTGCAGTTTTTCTAGCTTGATTAATTGGAATCGCAAAACCAAGTCCGATTGATCCGGTCTGTGAACTACGAGACGACCCTAAAGATGCAATTGCGGAGTTGACTCCAATAACTGCACCTGTTGCATCAACGAGAGGTCCGCCTGAATTTCCAGGATTAATTGCGGCATCTGTTTGAAGTGCATTGATAAATGAATTCTCGGATTCAGATTCACCGGCAGTAACGGCGCGATCTTTTGCACTAATGATTCCAAGAGTCACTGTGCCGGTTAGGCCAAGTGGCGAGCCAATTGCGATAACAGAGTCACCGACTGCGACCTTGTCGCTATCTCCAAATTGAAGAGCTTTGAGCGAAGCTCCGTTAATCTTTAATACTGCGAGGTCGTAAGAACTATCTCGACCAACAACCTTTGCAGGGTATTCAGAACCACTATTGAGTCGGACTGAGATCGAACCACCGCTGCTCACTGAATCTGCGATGACGTGGTTATTTGTAAGAATGTAACCAGAGCTATCGATAACAAAACCCGAGCCAGTTGATCCGCCATCGTTTGCAATCGCTTCAATTGAGACAACGGATGGCAGAACACGCTGCGCGAGCTCTGCAACAGAGCCAACGGGTCTTTCAATATTTGAAGAAGATTTCACAAGGTTTACATCGCGGCCAAAGAGCGTTCCTGTTGAGGATGCTCCAAAGGTTCCAGCGATGAGTCCGACTAAAAGTGCGAGTGCGAGTGCAGATTTGAGCGAGATTGATCGACCTAATCCTCTTGAACTTGGGGCGCTCCACCAAGGTCCAGAATTAAAGTAACTCATAAGTAGATCTCCTATTTCCTAACTATCTCAAAGCTTGGTTGCAAGTAACAACCCATCGCCAATCGGCGCTAAAGATGTCACCCAAGAATCAGTATCGTTCTTAATTGATTTACCCGCCTCGCGAAGTGCAACGGTCTTTGGATCACGTTGTGCAGGATCTGGGACTTTTCCACCACCGAAGAAGTTATCAATAACAAAAACTCCCCCGCTTCGAAGGATTCTGTGCGCCTCTGAAATTGCAAAACTTAAATCTTCCGGGTTGTGGCGGTAGACCACCAGATCGTATGCGCGATCGGTGAGCTTGGTCATCACATCCATGACTGAATTGGTAATTAGTCGATAACGTGGTTGGGCAATATCTGCCTCCGAGAGAGCCAACTTTGCAATTGATGAATGTTCCATCTCATCATCGATTGAAGTCAACGTTCCGCTGGAGAGCATTCCCTCGAGGAGCCACAGTGCTCCTACGCCAGAGCCTGTACCGATTTCAACAACAGCTTGCGCCTTGATTTGATGTGCAAGCTGTCTTAGATACGCGCCCGTTCCTTGCGAAACATCGGTTACGCCATTTTCAATGCCGCGTGCACGTGCTGCACTCTTTACAGAATCTTCAGCGATAAATGTCTCTGCGTAATCGTGAGGATCTATATTCATGAGAGAGACAATATCCAATCAAGGAATAATCGCACCCCGAAACCGGTGCCGCCTTTCACATTTTCTCCCGAATCAGTCTCACTTCGGCCGGTGCCAGCGATATCGAGGTGCACCCATCGAGAATCGCCCACAAAGTGCTCAAGATAGAGCGCTGCCGTAACAGATCCTGCCGAGTAATCTCCCTTATCGGCTGCATGATTTAAATCTGCAATATCGCTCTCCAGAGAATCTGCGTAATCATCCACTAAAGGCATCTGCCAGACTCGTTCTCCACTTGATTCACCAAGAGCTACAAATTGCTGTGCCAACTTATCATCACGTGAATAAAGCGCAGCATGTTGTCTGCCCAGACCAAGAGTTGCTGAGCCAGTTAAAGTAGCAATATCAATTAAGTAATCAGGATCGAGATTCTCGACGGCGTAGGCCAGACCGTCGGCAAGTACTAAACGTCCCTCAGCATCGGTATTGATGATTTCAACAGTTGTTCCACCGTATTGAGTAATGACATCAGATGGACGTTGCGCGGTTCCAGAGAGTGCGTTCTCTGCGCACATCATGAGGACAGTGACTCGAACAAGTGGATTGAGTTCAGGAAGAGCGCTAATTGTTGCAAGAGCTGCAGCGGCACCCGCCATATCGCTCTTCATTGCTGTCATAAATTCATATGGACGTTTAAGGGAAACTCCGCCAGTATCAAAGGTAATTCCTTTACCAACAATAACAATGTGTGGAAGTGCAGCAGCTGCACTTGACTTTACACGCGGAAGGTATGAAAGTTCAATAAATCGCGGTCCTGGATTGGGCGATGAATTACCAACAGCACGAAGGCCACCAAATGGTGCGAGCTCTTTTCCGGATAAGACCTTAATTGCCAAGCCTCTTTCATCTGCTAATTTCTTTGCTTCATCGGCCATCCACTTTGGATTCTTAATATTTGATGGAGTATGAATCAAGTCGCGAGCTGTATAGAGCGCCTCTGCAATAACTGAAGCAAGCTTTACTGACTCAAGATCCTTTGTTGCAATCACGATTGACGGAATCTCTGCAGTCTTCTCGCTCTTCATATTCCACACATAAGCACCTAGAAGCGCTGATACTGCATGCGCCTTAATCTGTGACTTGCTCTCGGCACAGAGAGAAATAACTTCAACTGCTTTTCCACGGACTTTACGACCGATGGCAGCACCTGCGGCTCGATATGCGGTCAGCGATTCATCGCCAAGGCCAACAAGATAGATTCGTTCTACATCAGATTGCTCGTGCAAGACAGGAATCTCAAAAAGCTCACCTGCTTTTCCAGATGGTGAAAAGAAGGAAACTTCATCTACAAGATTGATTTCAAAGTAACTTTGAATCGAGTTAAGTAACTTCTTGCTTCCTTGGAAAGTTATTGATCCTTCTGAATTTTTTGAGTATCCAAGTGCTAAAGCATCTGCCCCAATTATTGATTCAACTTCTGGAGCAACGGCGCGAAGAATTTCTAAATCCGCTCTACTTCTTAATGAGTGCCACAGCGGCTTCAAGAGCTGCGCTGAGATTATTTGCTTCCTGAGGATTGAGTTCTACTACGAGTCGGCCGCCGCCTTCGAGTGGGATGCGCATTACGAGCGAGCGCGCTTCCTTTGTAACTTCCATAGGTCCATCACCAGTACGGGGTTTCATAGCTGCCATGGTGGGGACTCCTTGTGACTACATCGATACTAACTTGCCGAAGATTCTCAACTGCAGGGAGAAGTATCTCGCAGAATCAGCCGGGGGTGAAATCGAAGGATTTATATGCCTAAATAGCCGGTCAAGCGCTTCTTTCCGCTCTCGATCACAACCTGTACAGATTTCTCGGGGACCCCGAGCAGTTGCGCAATTTCGGATGCGCTCTTGGAGCGGAGATAGTGGAG
>CAZSEW010000019.1:9644-11196 GCA_964606025.1 uncultured Candidatus Planktophila sp. | reverse complement strand
GTCGCAGTGACCAATCCTTGCAGCTCCATTCCATGGAACGGAGTATTCCTGCTTCGGGATGAAACTCGGTCACGATCGACCCTATTGAGCGCGGTCGGGTTTATCACAGTGAGGTGAGCAGGAGCGCCTTTCTCGAGCGCCTTGCCATGCTCTGCATAGCGCCCGATCTCTGCAGGCTTAGCGCTCATACGGTCTACGAGTTGCTCCCAGGAGAGAAGCCCCGTTTGGACCATCGTCTGGTTAACAATTGAGAGCGCCGTTTCGAGCCCCAACATTCCAAAAGCCGCTTCTTGCCACTCGCACTCCTTGCTCTCGGCTGCGTGAGGCGCATGATCGGTGGCGACGATATCGATTGTTCCATCAGCTAACGCTTCGCGTAGCGCCATCACATCTGATTCAGAACGCAGCGGAGGATTCACCTTGTAAATTGGATCGTAACTACGTGCTAATTCATCGGTAAGAATTAAATGATGCGGCGTTACTTCGGCGGTAACCTTCATTCCACGAGACTTTGCCCAGCGAATAATCTCGACGCCACCAGCTGTCGTTACATGGCAAATATGAAGTCGCGATTGAACGTGATCAGCCAGGAGAATATCTCTTGCGATGATCGCTTCTTCAGCGATTGCTGGCCAGCCCTTTAAACCTAGTTGTGACGAGACGAACCCTTCATTCATCTGCGAACCAACGGTAAGGCGAGGCTCTTGGGCATGCTGGGCAATCACGCCATCAAACTTCTTTACATACTCCAGCGCACGGCGCATCACTAGTGGATCGAAGACGCAATTTCCATCATCACTAAATACTCGAACTCTCGCCTGAGAATCAGCCATCGCTCCGATATCAGCTAACTCTTCACCAGCTAGCCCCTTAGTTACCGCTCCGATGGGAAAGACATCAACAAGCCCAGCTTCTCGTCCCAATCTAAAGACTTGTTCTACTACCCCAGCGGTATCTGCAACAGGTGAGGTATTTGCCATCGCGCTCACCGCGACGTATCCACCTTTCGCTGCTGCTTGAGATCCTGACAGAACAGTTTCTGCATCTTCTTTACCGGGTTCGCGCAAGTGTGTATGCAGATCCACAAGGCCAGGGATTACAACACAATTCTTCGCATCAATTTCTTGGGATCCATCAAGTGAGAGCTCTGCACCAACTTCGGTAATCACACCATCGATAATCGCGATATCTGCGACTTGGCCATTGGCGAGCTTTCCGCCTTTGACGAGATACTTTGAACTCATACTAAATCTCCAATTGGCGAAGCGCCCGCTAGTAGTAAATAGAGAATTGCCATTCGGACACTTACGCCATTCTTTACTTGATCAAGAATCACTGAACGTGCACTGTCGGCTGAATCGGCTGTTATTTCCAGTCCTCGGTTCATGGGACCTGGATGCATAATGATTGAATTGGGCTTCATCACTCTCACGCGATCCGAGTTAAGCGCAAAGTAACGTGAGTACTCACGCGCGTTGGGAAAGAATATTTCTGACATACGCTCTAATTGAAGTCGAAGCATCATCACCGCATCAACAGTCTCAATAACATC
>CAZSEW010000019.1:4598-9544 GCA_964606025.1 uncultured Candidatus Planktophila sp. | reverse complement strand
TACGCTCTAATTGAAGTCGAAGCATCATCACCGCATCAACAGTCTCAATAACATCCTCCAAGCTATATGAGATGCTCACCGGCCATGTCTCGACTCCAACTGGAAGCAAAGTTGGAGGTGCTACTAACGTTACGGTTGCCCCTAGTTGTGTGAGAAGCAAGACGTTGGAACGTGCAACTCTGGAATGCAAGACATCTCCAACAATCGCCACATGTAAACCACTTAAATCCTGCGCGCCATGGGCTAAATGTTTACGAATCGTGAATGCATCTAAGAGTGCCTGACTTGGATGTTCATGGGTTCCATCACCGGCGTTAATTACAGATCCGGTCATCCATTGATTGGCCGCAAGTGTGTGAGCTGCACCTGAGGCGTTATGACGAATGATGACAGCATCAGCGCCCATAGCCTGCAGAGTTTGCGCAGTATCTTTGAGGGACTCCCCTTTGCTAACACTCGATCCTTTAGCTGAGAAATTAATAACATCTGCTGACAACCGCTTTGCTGCTGCTTCAAAAGAGATTCTTGTTCGAGTTGAATCCTCAGCGAATAAATTGACGATTGTCTTTCCGCGCAATGTAGGTAACTTCTTCATAGGACCATCAGATGCTCTTGAGAGAAGTTCCGCGGTATCTAAAATATTAATTGCTTCAAACTTGCTTAGGTCAGCGATAGAGAGAAGGTGTCTCATTGACGGACTCCATCTTCGATCAGAACCTCATCGACGCCATCTAATTCAGTTAAATGCACTTTAACTACTTGCTCGGATGACGTTGGAAGGTTCTTTCCCACATAATCAGCGCGAATAGGAAGCTCTCTATGCCCTCGATCAACCAGGACTGCGAGCTGAACCGTGCGCGGTCTTCCGATTTCACCCAGTGCATCGAGGGCCGCTCTAATTGTGCGACCCGAGAAGAGAACGTCATCTACAAGGACTACATCTCTGCCTTCAATTCCCAAGGAAGGGATTACGGTAGGCATGAGCGCTTTGGGTGGACGAAGACGAAGATCATCTCTATGTAAGGTGATGTCGAGAGTTCCAACCTGAACATCCGCGCCTTCAATCGAGCGGATACATTCGGCGATTCGAAGTGCCAGATGTGCACCTCGTGTTGGAATCCCTAAAAGGGTAATATTTTTTGAACCTGAATTTCCCTCAATAATTTCGTGGGAGATGCGCGTAATAGCGCGGCCAATATCTGGCGCAGGCAGGGCAAGACTCATGTAAATCTCCTTCCCCGCCTCACAGGACGGGTCGTTAAAGGATGTTGGCGAATATTAGCACCAGTCTCGCCCTCTCTGTGGATATCTCTCAGGCGTGTATCGCAGCCTCAACTACCGTAGCCAGATGTTCTCAGAAATCACTCCTGCTCAGGTTGGTGCACGCCTTCGTTCTATCCGTCGATCACGCTCGCTCTCGCTTAATGAGGTGGAGACCCTCAGTCAGGGTTCCTTAAAAGCCGTGGTACTAGGTTCCTACGAGAGAGGCTCTAGAAACCTAACAATCAAACGAGCAATTGAGATCGCAAAGATTTATAACATTCCTGTCGCTGAGATTCTTAGCGAGAAGAGTGCGGCGGTAATCACTGCTGTTCCAAGACTTATGCTCGATATACGAGCGCTACAACGCGGAACTGTCAGAGAGTCCGAGGTTGCATCCCGAACTTTACTTTCTCAATTTTTGCGGAAGATAGTCGAAGATAGACAAGATTGGAATGGCGAAATCATTACCTTGCGCGAGAGTGACCTTGCAGTTATCTCTCTCCTTTTGGCAATGGAGAAGGCGGAGATTGTTCAATGGCTGGCGGCTTCAGGAATACTTCTTCAAAAGAAGCGTGGCTAGGTCGGGATACTTTCCTTAATTGAGGAAATCTTTCCCAGAACACCATGGATATAGCCTGCAGATTCATCTGTCGAAAGTTCCTTAGCTAGAGTTAGCGCCTCATCAATAGCAATTCCATCGGCAAGATCTGCAGACCAGACGATTTCATATATGGCTAAACGTAAGATATTTCGATCTACAGCGGGCAGGCGATCCATATCCCAGCCCTGAGCATAAGTTGTAATTAATTCATCGATTTTTCGTGAGTTTGTACTAATGCCAGAGATCAACTCTTTGGTGAAATCACGAATCGGTCGAGCATCTGGCCCATCCTCAATTACATCTCTTGATTGCAAAAGTTCGAGAGCTGAACTTCCACGAATATCTGCCTCGTAGAGTAGATCAAGAGCCTGTTTGCGAGCCTTACTGCGTGCGGACACTAGTTTGCGCGGCCTTGGTACGAACCATCTCGAGTATCAACTAGGACAACTTCATCTTGTTTGATGAAGAGAGGAACTTGAATCTGAATTCCAGTCTCGACTGTCGCAGGCTTTGTACCGCCAGAAGAACGATCGCCTTGGAGGCCTGGTTCTGTGTAGGTAATCTTCAAAGGTACAGATGCAGGAAGCTCGAGGTAGAGCGGATTTCCTTCGTGGATCGCAACGATCGCTTCGGTATTTTCAAGCATGTAATTTGCTGCATCGCCAACAGTTGCCGCTGAAATATTCATCTGATCAAAGTTGACGTTATCCATAAAGACGAAATCATCGCCCTCCTTGTAGAGGAAGTTCATCTCTCGCTTCTCAAGAATTGCAACTTCGATCTTTACACCTGCGTTAAATGTCTTATCGACGACCTTACCGGTCATAACCTGCTTAAGCTTGGTACGGACGAACGCTGGGCCCTTACCTGGCTTTACGTGCTGGAATTCAACAACGGTCCAGAGCTGACCTTCGATGTCGAGGGTCATACCATTTTTTAGATCATTCGTTGTTGCCACAATAACTCCAGTTCAAGTCCTCGTACTTCAAGGACGATATGAGGAAAGTTTACCTCATCAATTTATGAGGTTATATCAATTTACGCGACTAAAGCCTTGAGCGCGATTAGCGCCAACACATAAGAGTTTGGTCCAAATCCACCGATGGTTCCGTTGGCAACACCTGAGATCACTGAAGTGTGACGAAATTCCTCACGTGCAAGTGGATTGGATAAATGCACTTCAATCAGTGGAGCCTTCACTAATTCCGCGGCGTCGCGGATTGCATATGAGTAGTGAGTAAAGGCGGCTGGATTAATGATGACGGGGGTATTTGTATCTGCTGCTTCGTGTAGCCAGCCAATAATCTCCGCTTCATCATTACTTTGTCGAACATCTGCGTCAAAGCCGTGGCTCTTAGCTGCGCTCTCAATATGGTTTACAAGATTCGGGTAGGTCATATCACCGTAGATCGAAGAGTCGCGAATATCTAGCCGACCGAGATTAGGGCCATTCAGTACGAGAACCTTCATGAACATACCTTCTCATATGCGGTTAAGAGGGCGCCTTCTTCAGGGCCCTCAACTCTTTGTGTCTTTCCTAATCCGTCCAGAACTACGAATCTAAGGGTGCTGCCACGAGATTTCTTATCTAACCGCATATGGCCAAGCAGCGACTGCCATGAAGAGCTCTTATATGTTGTCGGAAGACCTAGGTTCATCAAAATATCTTTATGCGATGTGAGTATCTCCTCGGAAATGAGGCCTAAAGCAAATGATAGTTCAGCGACAAAAATCATTCCTATCGAAACGCATTCACCATGACGAAGTGAGTACTTGGCATCGAGTTCTACCGCATGACCGAAGGTGTGGCCATAGTTCAGGATCTCGCGGTCAAAACTCTCCTTAAAATCAACAGAGACCACTGCCCCTTTAACCTTTACAGACCTCTCAATCAGTTCAGTAGTCAGTGCAATGTCCTTACGAATCTCTGAAAGTTTCTTACCTTTCAGAAGATTGAGTATTTCTACATCTTTGATGAAGCCGCACTTAACGACTTCGGCTAAACCCGCAGCGAAATCTCTATCGCTGAGCGTTGTAAGCCAAGAAGTGTCGATAAGCACTGTCTGAGGAGAATTGAATGCGCCAATCAGGTTCTTTCCATATTCACTATTGATGCCAGTCTTTCCACCAACAGCGGCGTCAACCATACCTGCGACAGTTGTTGGAACCGCTATCCAATCAATTCCTCGAAGCCAAGTAGCGGCCGCAAAGCCTGCAAGATCGGTAATGGCTCCCCCACCGATTCCAACAATCAGATCAGAACGGGTGAACCCTGCTGCACCCAACCAATCCCAAAGCTGGAGCAGAGTCTGTGTGCTCTTTGCCGCTTCGGAATCTGAGACTGGAAAATAGAATACTTCAGCATCACCAAGAGCGATTTCATTTACTTGCTCTTTCATATTCTCCGAAAAAATTACTGCGACCTTATCCCGAGTTCTTGAGAGAGAAAGCAACTCTTCTCTGTAATTAACATCAATGCAAACGTCATACTCGCGCTCTGCACGGACAGAAACTATCTTCATGCAAGCACTCCCAAAACTTCAGAGACTATCTCTTTCTGAGATTTTCCATTGACATCAATGACGAAATTGGCGATTGATTCATATATTGGTCTGCGAGCTTCCATCAAAGTCTGCCATTGTCCTCGTGGATTATGAAGAAGCAATGGACGATCACGATTGAAACCGATACGCGGTGCAACATTAGCCAATGAGATATCCAAGTAAAATACTGGAGCAGCAGATACCTTCAGAGCTGATTGCGCATCGACCGAGATTGGCGCTCCCCCACCTAAGGCAAGGACTGACCCGTCACTCAAAAGTTCGTCCCGCAAAACTTTCTTCTCGACAGAACGAAAGTAATCTTCACCCTTATCGATAAATATTTGAGCAACAGGCATCTGTTCTATCTCTTCAATAATCGTATCTGTATCGCGAAAGGTGGCCCCGAGGGAAGAAGCGACCGCTTTACCAATAGTCGATTTACCTGAACCCATTGGGCCTATAAAGATTGCACGAGGAGCCATGATCGCCTACTTGAAGGGAAGGTTTTCGATATACGATTCAAAGTTTCTGCGAACTTC
>CAZSEW010000019.1:0-4498 GCA_964606025.1 uncultured Candidatus Planktophila sp. | reverse complement strand
CCTGATGAATCACGTTCAATTTCATCGTGTGCAACTGAGCCTCTGCGGGTGGCGGTTCTGAAACCATCACCAATTTCAACGCCCTTAATCGCTTGAATACCCATCATCGCCCCGGCAAGACGTGCATCAAGCCTTCTATCCCAATGAACATGTGAACCAAGTCCAGGAGGCAAGTTGTAAACAAGAACCTCACAGATGCCACCGAGAGTGTCACCATCTGAATGCGCTGATTCGATTTCAGTAATCATTCGAGCACTAGTTGCTGGATCAGCACAACGAACAGGATCTTCATCGATACGGGTCATATCATCCTGAGATGGAAGTTCCAGGTCATCCGGAATGCGTACTGAACCGATTGAAACGACGTGGCTCAGGATCTTGATTCCAAGTGCTTGTTCTAAGAAATTTCTAGCGATAGCTCCTAAAGCAACTCGTGCAGCGGTTTCACGCGCACTAGCTCTCTCGAGGATTGGCCGAGCATCATCAAAATCGTACTTCTGCATTCCAACTAAATCTGCATGGCCTGGACGCGGACGTGTTAATGGAGCATTACGAGCAAGCTTCTCAATTTCATCTAGAGGAACAGGATCTGCCGACATGACCTTCTCCCATTTAGGCCATTCACTATTTCCCACTTGAATGGAGATGGGGCCACCTTGAGAAATGCCGAGGCGAACACCGCCAAGGATTGTGACCTTATCGGCTTCAAAGTTTTGTCGAGCTCCGCGACCAACACCAAGACGACGACGTGCCAGATGGAAATCAATATCAGCGGTCGTAATGGCGATATGTGCAGGAAGCCCCTCAACTATCGCTGAGAGTGCTTGCCCATGAGATTCGCCAGCAGTAATAAAGCGCATGGTCCTATTCTTGCAGATACTCGTCCTTCTCGGCGACTCATTTACCGTAAAGCTAGGCTGAAAAACATCGGGGCAGCAATAGCTGGTGCAAGCGGCAGGCGTCCTGAGATTGTTCGATTCATGAAAAGGTGGATCAATAGATGAACTATTCCAACCATCATTGAAATCAATAGATAGTTGCTAAATGAAAAAGCAATATCTCCAAAGAGCAAGAGAACCGATATAAGTTTGATATCGCCGCCACCGATACTCAAGACGATTCCCAAAATCGTCAGAGAAATGAGGGCAATCAAGCCATAAATCAAATGAATTTCGCGACCGTTGGTGATGTAGAGCGACGCCGAAAGGAGTAGCAGGCTTCGGTTACTGATGAGGTGGAATCGCAAATCGTGTATACAGATGAATGCGAGAATCGCAATTGTCATGATCACAATAAAGATTAACGTGCAGAGTATGCACTCCCAAACGTGCTGTGGAAAAGTTAGGAATTCAACTTACTGCGCAGGTGGGAAGCCAAGGCCTCACGATGTGGAACCGGCCCAATAACTTTCTCAACTTGGTCGATTCCCTGGTAGAGAAGTAGTTCAAGCCCATTTATAACCAGCCCACCACAATCTTGCCAGCGTGCAGCAAGAACAGTTGGCCAAGGTTTGTAGATAACATCAAAGAGCGGAGTATTTGTCTTATGGGAAACGCTCTCAGCCAGTAAATCTGCAGCGCCAGCTGGAGTCGTATTCACCACTAAATCAAACTCTTCAAAATCTAAATTTTGACTCCATTTCCTGTATGAGAAATCGGCGCTCCGGATTGCATTAGCAAGTGCATCCTCACGAGTGGATGATCTTCCAAGTACGGTAATCGATTTACTTACGTCATCAAGAGCTCCCGCGACTGCTCGAGCTGTTCCCCCCGCCCCAAGAATTAAAACTGATGAGAATTCGTGAAGACCTTTATGTGCAAGTGCCTGAATAAATCCTGAGCCATCTGTGCTCGACAAATTCCAAGATTCTTTGACGTTAACCAGTGTGTTAGCAGATTGGATTCTTCTCGTTGCTTCATCGATCGAAACGTTGAGAGCTAGCGCTTCCTCCTTGAGGGGCATCGTTAAAGAAAGATAGTCAAATTGGTCGGCTCGGTCTGTGAAGAACTGCGCAAGCTCTCCCGATTTAACCTCAATCGCTTCGTAGCTTCCTTCAATCTCCAGGAATTTGAAGAGCGCATTGTGCAATCGAGGCGAAAGCGAATGGTTGATTGGCGATCCAAGGACAGCGCCCTTAATCATTGTGAACTCCTGAATTTTCCGGCTCTGAGGTTCTTCTTGTACTCAATCTTCCACTCATTAAACTGCTTTATATCTGAGGTAAAGCGAGTGTCGAACGGTGCAACGGTGATGAAATATAGCCAATCACCCGGAGCTGGATTAGCTGCCGCGCGCATCGCAGAAAGTCCAGGATTATTGATAGGTCCTGGTGGTAGACCATACCTTCGATAGGTGTTGTACGGCGAAGAGATCAAGGTGGATTTCGTGCTGAGGAAGATACTTCCTCTCCTCTTCTCAATGTAATGAACAGTCGAGTCAAATTGCAGTGGCATTCCATTTTTTAATCTATTGCGAACCACTTGAGAGATTTTCTCAAAGTCTCCAGTATTTCCCTCGGCTTGAAGCAAAGAAGCGATGATGAGTAGCTGCTGTGCTGAGAATTTCGAGTTTGGTTCAAAGAAGCCAGCCTTTTCCATTGCACTCTTTGCATTCTCGAGCATAGAAACTATCGCAGCCTCCGCCGATGTGCCCTTTGCGAAACTATATTGGGCCGGGAAGAAGAGCCCCTCGAGAGTAGTAAATCCTGTTGGTTTCTTAACAGTGCGCATGGCAGCGGAAACTTCACTCTGGCTAAAGCCTGCCTCATACATCTGCGGGAGTATCTCGCTAATCCAAGCGCCTTCCGCGATATTGACCAATCCAACTATCCGTTTATTGTCCAGAAGCTGATCGAGTGCATCTTTAGCACACAATGTTTTTTGAATCCGATGAGCACCTGGTGCAATCTGCGCCGCTCGTTGATCACTGACAGCCACCCTGAAGAACGACTGCGAAGATTTCACAACACCGTAAGTGAAGAGTGAATTTGCTATTGATGAGCCGGATTCTCCTTGCTTGACCTCAATTGACACTTCCTGATTGGAACCAATTCCGCAAGGGAAATCAGGTGTCGAAGATGCGCCTCCTCTGATTTCGCGCAGAGAGACCGTCAATAGAAATGCGAAGGCGAGAGCAATTAAAACTCGTACTCTCTCGCTTCGCAAATCAATCTTCACTCAATAACCCTTGTTCCAGAATTGAGACAGCTGCCATGGAGTCAATCAATTCCTTTGAATCACGTGATGAAACTCCCGCATCTTTCAATTTTCTTTGAGCCGAGACAGTTGAAAGTCTCTCATCGATAAAGTGAACGGGGATCTTGAAGCGATTTGAAATCTCTTCACCGAAGACGCGTGCTTTCTCAGCGCTATCCCCTGACTTGCCTGACATATGTAATGGTAGTCCGATGTAAATTGCCACCGGTTGATGTTCATCCAAGACTCTCTCGATAGATGCAAATAGCTTTGGATCGCCAGTTCTTATTGCCGGCAAGGGGGAAGAAAGAATTCCATCTGGGTCACATACAGCTAAGCCAATACGCACATCACCGTAATCAAAGGCGATACGTCGACCTCTCATGGAATTAATTCCCTGAAATAAGTTTGGAGATAGCTACGAGGGCCTCTTCAGATTTGTGCGCATCGCTGCCGCCGCCCTGTGCGAAATCATCTTTACCGCCGCCGCCTCCACCAAGGACGGTAGAACCAGCCTTAACGAGTGTTCCCGCCTTGATTCCTAAGGCCCGTGCAGCTTCACTTACGGCCACAACCAATACAGGCTTTCCATCATTCGCACTTATCAGCGCAATTACTGATTTCTCGGCGAGGTTTCTCAAATCTAAAGCAATCTTTCGCAAATCGTCACCGATTACGCCATCAGAGAGAACCGCCGTTACTGTCGAAATACCATTGATATCTTTCGCGCTCTTAGCAAGAGTAGAAATCTCACCCATCGCCTGAGCAGATCGAACTTGGGCAAGCTCCTTCTCAATCTCTTTAACACGATTGAGAAGATCTGAAATTCTCTCTGGGAGTTCTTCGGTCTTCGAACCCTTAACGATTTCAGTGAGGGAATTGAGGAGAATATGTTCGCGTGCCAAGAACTTATAGGCATCTACTCCGACAAGTGCTTCAACTCGACGCACACCGGCCCCGACCGAAGATTCGCTGAGCAGTTTTACAACCCCTAGTTGGCCAGAGCGTTCTACGTGAGTACCACCGCAGAGTTCACGGGCCCAATCTCCAACGCTGACTACGCGTACTTGATCGCCATACTTCTCTCCGAAGAGAGCCATTGCGCCAATCTTCTTTGCTTCATCCTGTGTCATTACTTCAGCGGTGACGGCTAAGTTATCAAGAAGAAGGGTATTTACTCGAGCCTCAACATCATTGAGAACAGATGCTGGAACCGCTCCCGTGCTCGGGAAATCGAATCGGAACCGACCGGGTGAATTCTCTGAACCAGCCTGCGTTGCAGTCTCTCCAAGTAACTCTCTAAA
>CAZSEW010000018.1:0-11241 GCA_964606025.1 uncultured Candidatus Planktophila sp. | reverse complement strand
GGCATTGACTTATGGCACGCTGTTGAGTTCTCAAGGTACGGATGCGCACTGCTTTGCGGAATCTCTTCCACTTTTCAGGGCAGACCGCCAAATCTAGTCCATGGCTACGCGCACGTCAAAACGGCGGTAATGGCCTTAATCTGGAGGAAGCGCTGTACGGCCTCGTAAAAGTCCGTTCCACAGCAAGGAGCGTAACTATAGGGCGGTCCCCCATCAGGGTCAAATCGGGGGTGCCCAGGCCTCTGGAAAATGCCGACTTTCGGAAGAAAATGGAAAAACCCTCACTTTTATGCGTAAAAAGTGAAGGTTTTGGCCCTTGTGAATTCGTTAAATCAGCTCCACCGCAGCTAGGTCTCGCTTGCCCTTACGCAAAACTGCATATTTTCCGCATAAAAAGTGGCTTTTTTCGAGGCGGAAATCTTCGGCAGCAACCTTCTCATTATTGAGATATGCGCCACCCTCCTTAACGATACGACGAGCAGCCGATTTCGAATCTACAACGCCTGTTGCAGCCAAGAGATCTACCCACGTAGGAATCTCTTCGCCACTCTTTACTTGAACTCGTGGAAGTTCTGAGAGTGCACCGGCAAGCGTTGTTTCATCAAGTTCTGTTAAATCTCCTTGACCAAAGAGTGCTCGCGCAGCATCTTCAACACGCTTTGCAATCTCAGGACTATGTACAAGTGAAGTTAACTCACGAGCTAATTCACGATGTGCTTCGCGCGCACCTGGGTTTTCATTATGTGATTTCTCGAGCGCTTCAATCTCTTCGCGTGTTTTGAAGGAGAACACCTTGAGAAAATTGATCACATCTTTATCATCAGAGTTAAGCCAGTATTGGAAGAATGCATAAGGAGATGTCATCTCAGGATCGAGCCAAACAGATCCTCCTGCAGTCTTTCCAAACTTCGTTCCATCTGCCTTTGTGAGAAGTGGAACCGTCAACGCGTGAGCACTTCCCGATTCAACGCGACGGATGAGATCAAGACCAGCCGTGATATTTCCCCACTGATCGGATCCACCAATTTGAAGTGTGCAATTGTGGCGACGATAAAGTTCAAGATAATCCATTGATTGAAGAACTTGATAGGAAAATTCAGTGTATGAAATTCCATCTTTTTCAAGTCGTGTTGAAACTGCATCTTTATTGAGCATCTGATTAACGCTAAAGTGCTTTCCAATATCGCGTAAGAATTCAATCGCTGACATTGGCGCTGTCCAGTCAAGGTTATTGACCATAACCGCGGGATTTGTCTTGCTATCGAAATCCATAAATTTCGATAGTTGCTTTTTGATGCGATCGACCCACTGTGCAACAACATCTGTCGTGTTCAGCGTGCGCTCTTCGTTTTTGCCACTTGGATCGCCAACAAGTCCTGTCGCTCCCCCAACCAATGGAAGTGGCTTGTGACCGGCCAATTGGAAGCGGCGAAGAACGAAGAGGACTACGAGATTTCCAACGTGAATACTCGGGGCTGTTGGATCAAAGCCAACATAGAGCGTGATGGGCTTCTTCAGAGCTTCGCGCAGGGCTTTCTCATCAGTCGTCTGAGCAATTAGGCCACGCCACTTGAGGTCATCTAGCAAATCAGTCATATCGGTATTCACTCGTGTATTCACTGGCCCATCATCTCGGAGAAAGCCTTTGCCTTGCTTTGGAATTCTTTACGACTCGCGGCAGTTGATTTCAACGCCCCATCAATCTGCACCTTAAAGGATGCAGGTGATGTTCCTCCGATTGTTGTGCGGGAATCGAGGGCCCCGTGGACCGTAAGAACATCGCGAACGTTCGACTTGAGCTCTGGATGCACTGACGCAAACTCTTCATCAGTGAGTTGATGCAACTGTCGGCCAGTTGCTTCACAGATTGCGACGCATTTTCCTGCAGCTTCGTGGGCATGCGCGAATGGCACGTGAGCACGAACTAGATAATCAGCAATCTCAGTAGCAAGTGAGAAACCAAGCGGGGCTGCAAGAGCCATCTTCTCGCGATCGAAATCAGTTGTCGCAACCATTCCTGTTACTGCAGGCAGAACAAGAAGAAGAGTGTCGATTGAATCAAAAAGCGGTTCTTTATCTTCTTGAAGATCGCGGTTGTAAGCAAAAGGTAAACCTTTGAGCATTGTTAAGACACCAGTTAGGTTTCCAACGAGTCGACCAGCTTTTCCTCGAGCAAGCTCTGCCATATCGGGATTCTTCTTCTGAGGCATGATGGAAGATCCAGTTGAATATGCATCCGCAACCTTTGCCCAACCAAACTCTGTAGTTGCCCAGATGCACCACTCTTCGCCGATGCGCGAGAGATGGATTCCAACCATCGAGAGAATGAAGAGCGCCTCGGCAACAAAGTCGCGATCTGAAACACCATCAATTGAATTAGCAGAGTTCGAAGTGAAACCTAGATCTCGAGCTGTGACTTCAGGTGAAAGAGGCAGCGAAGAGCCAGCCAGCGCGCCTGAACCAAGTGGACTTACTGACGTTCTCTTGAGCCAATCAGAGATTCGATCTAGATCTCGCTCAAAGGATTGAACGTGCTTTGCGATCTCGTGTCCGAAGAGAATCGGTTGCGCATGTTGAAGATGGGTAAAACCTGGTGCTGGCGCATCGCCATATTCAGAAGCTTTTGCGATCAGCGAATCTTGAAGGTTCAGAATCTGAGAAGCAACTTCGAGCATATGGTCAATTGCAAATAACTTGAGGTCAGTTGCTACCTGATCATTACGTGAGCGACCGGCGCGCAGTGAACCGCCGATTGCTCCTAACTTCTCGGTTAAGCCACGTTCTAGAGCGCTATGGACATCTTCATCACCTTCATTAGCGACGAAGATGCCCGATGCAACTTCGTTCTGAAGCTCTTTG
The DNA here is from genome assembly GCA_964606025.1 of uncultured Candidatus Planktophila sp. Lineage (GTDB taxonomy): Bacteria > Actinomycetota > Actinomycetes > Nanopelagicales > Nanopelagicaceae > Planktophila. The sequence continues at coordinate 8,382 of CAZSEW010000018.1, read as the reverse complement.
AGGGCAGCTCTGATTGATGCCACAACTTTTGATTCAAGTAACCCTGAGGATTCGAGGACAGAGAGATGAGCTAACGAGGAACGCAGGTCATACGGCGCAAGACGCCAATCAAAGTGGACGCTACGAGAGAGCGCGAAGACATCATCGGCTGGTCTTTCTGAAAATCGTCCGCCCCAGAGCGCCATTACTTCTTCCCTCTACTCTTCTTAACCTGACCGTAAGCCAGTAATTCTCTCGCTAATTGGGCTCCACCCGTGGCTTTTCTCGATACAACGAGAACCGTGTCATCACCAGCAATCGTGCCGATAATCTCGGAAATTCCAGAGTGATCGAGAGAGCTGGCAAGTAGTTGGGCTCCCCCAGGTGGGGTTCGTACTACAGCAAGGTTTCCGCTGGATTCCACAGAGATGATGAGATCTGATGGAACCGGCATGGTACGAGATATCGATTCATCATCTGTATCTGAAATTCGATAGACAGAATCCCCTGCAGAATTTCTTCCACGGACAGCGCCTATCTCTTCAAGGTCTCGACTGGCAGTTGCCTGAGTGACTGGAAAGCCAGCTTTCTTAAGGTGTTTGACCAAATCAGATTGTGAGTGAATGAGTCCAGCCTTGATAAGTGAGATCGCCTTTGCTCTACGTGCGGTAACACTAGACATTCTTTGACTCCTTTACTGCTTGAGTAAAAATCGTTACGAACTTCTCCGCCTGCTTCATCGAAACATTGAGCGCAGGTGCGATTCGAATGATTGATTCTCCTGGCGCATTAATTAGGAGCCCCAGCTCCTGAGATCTCTTCACTACCTTCTTAGCAACTGGTTGATCTAACGTCGCACCGATTAGCAATCCAGCACCACGTACTTCCTGGATCCCTTCAATCAGAGCAATCTCAGTGAGTAGATACTCAGAAATAGCATTGACGTTATTGAAGATCTTCTCTTTCTCAATGCTCTTTATGACAGCGAGAGCTGCTGCGGTTGCAACTGGATTGCCACCGAAGGTAGAACCGTGGTCTCCTGCTTCAAAGAGATGAGAGGCCTTACCAAGTGCGATCATCGCGCCGAGGGGCAATCCGCCACCGAGACCCTTAGCTAATGTAATGACATCAGGTTTAACTCCTGAGTACTCGTATCCAAACCAATCACCTGTTCTGCCCATACCGGTCTGAACGCAGTCAAAAACCAGTAGCGCCCCGTTGTCGTCGCAGTATTGACGTAAGTTTTTTAAGTAATCAACTGGCGGAACAATAACTCCCGCTTCTCCCATAATCGGTTCAACAATAACCATCGCTGTTCTCTTACTTATCGCACGCTTCATCGCAATCGAATCACCAAAAGGTACATGCTTGATTCCTCTTATGAGCGGCTTAAATGGATTGCGTTTGGAAGGCTGCCCAGTCAAAGAGAGTGCGCCCATGGTGCGCCCATGGAAAGCTTCTTTCGCTGCAACAATTCGAATCTTTCCAGTCTTGCGTGAGAGCTTGAGCGCAGCTTCATTTGCTTCAGCACCTGAGTTGCAGAAGAAAGTTCGTGCACTCTTGTCTCCGGTCATCTTCTGAAGAATTTCCGCAAGCTCAAGAATATTTGGGTGGGCATAGAAGTTACTGACATGGCCAAGGGTTGAAATCTGTTTTGTAACAGCCTTTGCAATTGCAGGGTGTGCATGCCCAAGTACATTGGTCGCGATACCGGCAAGAAAATCTAGGTAAGTCTTTCCATCACTTGCCTTAACCAAAGATCCCTTACCGGAGATCAATTCAAGTGTTGGGGTTCCATAGTTATCTTGGAGAGCCTTCTGCCATCGCTTCATGCAACCACCAACGTTCCGCCCTCGCCTAAGAGAGCACTCTTAAGTGCTGATGGATTGGTTCCATCAATGATTCTCACTGCTTTTGCTCCGGCGGCTATTGCATCAAGAGATGCTTGCACCTTTGGAGCCATACCTTCAGCGAAAGTTGCCTTCATCGATTCAAGCTCGGATGCAGTGATTGATGAGATAAGAGAGCTTTTATCAGGCCAATTTCTATAGATTCCCTCTACATCGGTCATGATGATTAGCCATTGAGCATCGAGAGCGCCCGCAAGTGCGGCTGCCGCAATATCTGCATTGACGTTAAAGCCAACCTTTCCATCAGCACTTGTCGCAATAGGAGAAAGTACGGGCACTTTTCCGCCTTCAATCAAATCCTTAATACTCTTTGTATCTACCGAAGTGACGGTCCCAACTAAGCCGAGATCTGCCGGAGTTCCATCGACAAGTTTCGTCTGTCTTTCTGCAATAAGTGTGCCTGAGGACCTGCCGGATAATGCAACAGCCTGAACTCCTTGAGCGCCGAGTGAATCGGCGACAGCTGGACCAACTTCATTAGCCAAAACATGTTCCACAACGGCAAAGGTTTCTGGTGTAGTAACTCTGAAACCACCGACAAAGTGAGATTCTATTCCAGCTGCTTTGAGCGCTTGCCCAATCTGGGGCCCGCCACCATGCACAACCACAGGAGTGACTCCGGATGCAATTGCTTCAGCAATCGCCTTAGCAAAAGCCCCATGTTCATCAGTCATTGCATGACCACCAAATTTGATGACGATCATGTTGAATATGCCGAATTCTCGTGGACATAATCATGGGATAAATCATTGGTCATAACGGTTGCTGTTGCATCTCCCATATTTAGGTTTACTTCTAGTTCAACAAGGCGTTCAGCGAACGAAACTAAGTTCTTATCTTCAAAAGGTGCTGACTGCTTCGCAACATGGATACCGTTGAGATGGACATCAATATTGAGGGCATCCATCTGCGCATCAGCCGTTCCAACAGCTGCAAGAACGCGACCCCAATTGGGATCCGCGCCAAAAATTGCGCACTTCAAAAGATTATTGCGCGCACAAGCACGAGCGACTTCAACCGCCTCGTTCTCAGTAGCCGCACCTTTGATTGTGATCGCAACAGTCTTAGTAGAGCCTTCGGCATCTGCAATCAACTGAGACGCTAAGGAGCCACAAATCTCCATAAGAGCCGATTCAAGTGCAGCTTCACTTAGTTCAACACCTGATGCTCCGCTTCCCATTAAGAGAACGGTGTCATTGGTTGATGTGCATCCATCAGAATCAATGCGATTAAAGGTACGGTCGGTGACTCTGGTGAAAATCTCCTGAGCGTTATTCGGAAGAACCGCATCTGTCATAACAACAGATAACATCGTTGCTAAAGCCGGTGCGAGCATGCCCGCACCTTTCGCAATTCCTGCAAAGTCAGCTCCATCGACAGTGGAAACAGCTACCTTAGGCACGCTATCTGTCGTCATGATTGCTCGTGATAGGTCATCTAGTGAATCGATCTTTAACGTGGTTGCAATTGTTTCAAGACCAGAGATGATTTTAGGCATCGGCAAGAGTTCGCCGATGAGCCCGGTTGAACATACGACAACTTCTCCAGATGAAATACTCAGAAGGTCTCCGACCTTCTCAGCAGTTTGATGAGTGTCAGCAAATCCTTGTGGGCCAGTACATGCATTTGCGCCACCTGAATTGAGAACCGCTGCTCGTACCAATTTTCCCTTTGTTACTTCACGCGACCAGATGACAGGTGCTGCAACAACCTTATTCGTTGTATAAACAGCAGCAGCATCAAAGAGTGGGCCATCGTTAACAATCAACGTCAAATCAAGTGCACCACTCGACTTCAATCCTGCTGCAATTGCAGATCCCCTAAAACCCTTTGGCAGATTTCTCATACTCCGAGCCCATCGAATCGCAGGCCATCGGCCTCGTCTAAACCGCACATCAAGTTAGCATTTTGAATTGCTTGCGCCGCTGCGCCTTTACCTAGATTGTCTATTGCAACCGAAACTACAAGGCGTGAAGTGTGCTCATCAACAGCAACTTGAATCTGAACATGATTAGAACCTGTGAGCGCTGCAGTCTTTGGCATAACTCCGATCGGCAAAACAGTCACGAACTGAGAGCTTGTAAAGTATGTCGAATAAATCTTTTGTGCCTCTTCAGTAGAAACTTTCTTTGAAAGTTTCGCGGTGATGGTAGAGAGAATTCCTCGCGGCATAGGAGCAAGAATCGGTGTGAATGAGACCTTCGCCTGCACGCCCGCAATCTTGGAGAGCGCTTGTTCTACCTCTGGGGTGTGTTGATGAACTCCCCCGAATTTGTAGGATGAAAGCGACCCAGCTACTTCGCTAGCGATCAGGTTGATTTTGGCACTTCTTCCAGCGCCAGTAGTTCCCGAAGCTGCGACAACAACTACATCGCTAAGGTCTGCAATTGTTGATGCAGGAGCAGCACCAAGTGCGATAGATGTTGCGTAGCATCCCGGGTTTGCAACCTTTGTCGATTTCATAACTTCGGTTCTAAAAGGTTCGATATCGGCAAGACCATAAGTCCATGCTCCCGCGTAATCTCCCCCGTAATACTTCTGCCACTGGGATGCATCTTCTAATCTGTAATCAGCTCCAAGATCAACGATCTTCGCAGTCGATGGTAGTTGAGCAATTACCTTCGCGGACTCTCCATGAGGAAGCGCAAGGAAAATCAGATCACATTGAGCAAAATCATCTGCAGCAAACGCACTGAACTTCTTTCCGGCATAACTCTGCAGCTGAGGATGGATAGAAGTTATCTGCTCCCCTGCATTTGAGTGCGCGGTGATAGCTGTGACTTTGAAATGAGGATGGAATGCCAAAAGGCGTAATAACTCGCCGCCGGCATAACCACTAGCTCCTACTACTCCGATTTTCATGAAGCAACTATAGCATAATTATGCATGAATCTGCATATTTATACACACTATGCAGTACGGAGAATGGCTCCCGTTGCTTTGACGGCAGCTGCGACCGCGGATTCACGCATCTGCGTAACCTCTGCCCCGGTCAGTGTTCGATCTGGCGCTCGGAAGACAAGTGAGAATGCGAGTGAAATCTTGCCATCACCTAGCTTGTCGTAGCGATCAAAGAGAGAGATTGATTCAAGGAGTTCCCCTGCACCTGCGCGAAGTGCGGATTCAACCTCAGCCGCGGAAACGCCTGCATCAACAATCAGAGCAACATCTTGAAGGGCTGCCGGCATCGTTCCAACTGTCGTTGGTCGAACCAAATCTGAATCTGGAAGAACACTTAGCCCTACTGCGAAAGCAACCGAGCGCTCAGGCAATCCGTACTTGGAAATGATTCGTGGATGGAGTTCGCCAGCATGCGCAACTGCCTTTCCATCCACAATTAACTCAGCGCAACGTCCGGGATGCCAAGGAGCGAAATCAGATCTCTTAACAGTCCACTGAAGATTGCATAGCTGCAGAATATCCTGGGCGTAAGCGATGGCATCTTGCCAGTTATACGCACGTGCCTTGCCCTGCCAATCTTCATTCTCAGATTTTCCAACTAGTAATCCCGCTACGTGATAAGCCTGTGGTGGAACGCTTGCGAATATCTCGTCAATAACTTTCTTATCTGGACGTTTTGATAAATCTGGAGAAATAAATGGAACGAGTTTCTGGGAGCTTCGGAAAATGGAGCCCATTTCAAAGATTGCGAAATCTTTAGCACCGCGACTGATATTACGAGCCGCTACTTCGATTAGCCCTGGAACCAGATGGACTCTCATCAAAGGGAACTCTTCAGACATTGGATTAGCGATTCGGTATGTCGAAGCTCGTTCTCCTAAGAATCCCATCGAATCGATTGTCTCTTGATTGGTAAATGGGAAGGTCTGTACCTCAGCAAGGCCACGACTCGCAAGCATCGCAGCCACTGCACGACGGCGCTTCTGAGTCGGAGACAAAGATGCATGCTTTGGTCGCGGAGGAAGAATCGATGGAATCTTGTCGTATCCGATCATCCGAGCTACTTCTTCTGCAAAGTCGGCAGAAGTTAAGAGGTCTGAACGCCAAGCAGGTGGATCTACCTCGAAAGTCTTCTCATTTACATCGCAGCCAATAGTTTGAAGAATCTTTGCAATCTCTGCTGGAGAGATCTCAACGCCAAGAATGCGTGAGATGTAAGCCGGGTCAACCTTCACTACAGGTGCGAAGCGAGGCTCCCCGTCGACGACAGTTGCAACGTGCTGAGCGGAACTATTTTCAGTCAGCAATTGAACAAACCGTGCAGAAGCAAATTGAGCCAGAGATGGGTCCACGCTACGTTCAAGGCGACGTGAAGCTTCGGAAGACAATTTATGACGACGTGAATTCTTAGCAACGCAGACTGGATCGAAGCGGACTGCTTCCAGCGCAATCTCTGTTGTGGTCTCTGAAATTTCAGAAGAAGCTCCACCCATTGTTCCGGCTAGAGCCAGCGGCTGTTCATCATCGCATACCATCAAATCATCAGGATCAAGTTGGCGAACTTGTCCATCCAAAGTTGTAAATGGTTGTGCTTTTCCCGCACGCTTGATAGTTAGGCCACCTTTAATCTTAGATTTATCAAATGCGTGGAGTGGTTGACCGAGCTCGAGCATTACGTAGTTGGTTACATCCACAACAAGCGAAATAGAACGCATTCCCATTTTTTCAATACGTCGACGCATCCATAGCGGTGTGGTTGCAGAAGGGTCAAAGTTTGAGAGAGTTCTAAGATAGAAGACAGATGCCGTTGATGGGTCTGCAATCTTGGCGGAAACCCCTTTACCTGTCTCTGTAAATGAAAGTGTACGAAGCGCATCGACAGGATCGGTGAATGTGAGATTAAGTGAGCCGGCAATTTCGCGAGAAATTCCGCGAATACTCAACGCATAACCGCGGTCTGGGTTTACAGCGATGTCGAAGATGACATCATTAATCATCAATCCCTCAATCGCGTCAGCGCCGACTTCAACTGAACCTTCCGCGAAAGTCATAATTCCTGAATGGTCTTCGCCCAGTCCTAGCTCGCGTGCAGAACAGATCATTCCGTTAGAAGTCTTTCCATAGGTTTCACGGGCACCAATAGCGAAGTTGCCCGGTAATACTGCGCCGGGAAGAGCTGCAACAATCAAATCCCCCACAACGAAATTGGTTGCTCCGCAAATTACATAGCGGGTCTCTTTCTCTCCGCAATCGAGACCTACATAGCGCACAGGCTTCTTAAATTCTGTTAGTTCCTCGACTGAGAGAACCTTTGCAAATACCAATGGACCAGTCAGATCTGCACCTTGCTCAATGATCTCTTCAACTTCAAATCCAACGCGAATAAGTGCATCGGCGATTTGTTCTGCAGAAATAGAAGCCGGAATATCAACAAATTCCTTAATCCACGATAAAGGTGCGCGCATTTAGAGTCCGACTCCAAACTGACGAGTAAATCGAAGGTCACCTTCAACGATGTCATGCATATCGGTGATTCCGTGGCGAACCATCAGTGTTCTTTCAAGACCCATGCCGAATGCAAAACCTGTATAAACCTCGGTATCAATTCCGCAGGTTGTAAGAACCTTTGGATTTACCATTCCGCAGCCGCCCCATTCAATCCAGCGTCCATTGAAGAATATATCTACCTCAGCGCTTGGTTCGGTAAATGGGAAGAATGATGGGCGCAGGCGAGTGATGACATCTGGACCAAACATGTGTCGAGCAAAGTTATCTAAAGTTCCTTTGAGATGGGCCATCGTGATCCCCTTGTCGATTACAAGGCCTTCCACCTGATGGAATACCGGGCTATGCGTTGCATCGAGTTCATCTGCACGGAATGTGCGACCAGGACAGATCATGTAGATGGGCGGTTCCTGTGTCAGCATTGAACGAATCTGCACTGGTGAAGTTTGCGTTCTTAGCACTACGCCAGATTCGATTGGTTCGATAAAGAATGTATCTTGCATGGTGCGAGCCGGATGATCGGCAGGAATATTGAGAGCATCAAAATTAAGCCATCCAGATTCAAGTTCTGGTCCTTCTTCAACTGAGAATCCTTGCTCGATGAAGAAGTCAGAGACTTCATTCTTGATGATTGATATTGGATGAAGTCCACCGCGATGAGTGCGCTGAACTGGCAAGGTAATATCTACAACTTCTTCTAAGAGAACTTTCGCATCGCGCTCTGCTTCAAGTTTTTCCGTTGCAGTAGCGAGAGCCTTAGCAATTTCAGCCTTGGCATCGCCGATTAACTTTCCTGCACTTGCCTTCTCCTCTGGCGAAAGAGCGCCAAGGCTGCGACTAGCTAGTGAGATTGGTGCCTTATCTCCGGTGTGGGCAAGGCGAGCAACTTTGAGGGCTTCAAGATCCGATGCGGCATTAAATGCCTTCTGGGCATCGCTGATCCACGATGCTATCTCTGCCGGATTCATGGAAGTAATTCTAACCTGCGACCTTTGTAGAAAGGGTGAACATTACGATGGAAGCGGCGGCTGATAAATTGAGGCTCTCGGCACGTCCAGCCATAGGAATAGTTACTTCAGTGACTGAA
>CAZSEW010000017.1:0-12149 GCA_964606025.1 uncultured Candidatus Planktophila sp. | reverse complement strand
CACGAGTTGCAGAACTCCACGAGAAGTACCGTGAGATCTACGCCGGTTACTACACACGTAATGCCTCAAAGGATTCTCCTGCGATGCGTGGTGCAGACCCTGCGATCATCTTGGTTCCAGGCGTAGGAATGTTCTCCTACGGTAAGGATAAGCAGACCGCTCGCGTCGCAAGTGAGTTCTATATCAATGCCATAAACGTGATGCGTGGTGCTCAGGCGATTTCTACCTATGCTCCAATTCCTGAATCTGAGAAGTTCCGCATCGAATACTGGGATCTTGAGGAAGCGAAGTTAAAGCGCGCACCTAAGCCAAAGCCACTCGCAGGTCGTATCGCACTAGTTACTGGTGCTGCATCCGGCCTAGGTAAGGCAACAGCGCTTCGCCTTGCAAGTGAAGGTGCATGCGTAGTGGTTGCAGATCGCGATCTTGAAGGTGCGGTGAAAGTTGCAGCCGAGATTGGCAATGCTGATAAAGCAGTTGGAATCTCTATGGATGTCACAGATGAGCAGGCGATTGCTGATGCAATTGCAGCTTCAAGCTTGGCATTTGGTGGAGTAGATATCGTTGTAAATAATGCTGGAATCTCAATTAGTAAGTCACTCGTTGAGACAACGGTAAATGATTGGGATCTACAGCACGACATCATGGCTCGCGGTTCATTCTTGGTCTCCCGAGAAGCAACGAAGGCGATGATCGCGCAGAAGATGGGTGGAGACATTGTCTACATCTCATCAAAGAACTCAATCTTTGCAGGCCCAAATAACATCGGATACGGATCCACCAAGGCAGATCAAGCGCACCAGGTGCGTTTACTTGCAGCCGAACTTGGTGAATTCGGTATCCGTGTTAATGGAATCAATCCAGATGGAGTCGTAAAGGGCTCAGGAATCTTCTCATCTGGTTGGGGTGCAAACCGCGCAGCTGTCTACGGTGTAGAAGAGTCAAAGCTCGGTGAGTTCTATGCCAAGCGCACAATTCTCAAGAAGGAAGTCTTGCCAGAACATATTGCAGCAGCGGTATTCGTTCTACTTGGCGGAGAACTTGGTCTGACAACAGGGCTTCATATCCCTGTCGATGGTGGAGTATCTGCAGCTTTCTTGCGATAAAACTCATTGGCTAAATGAATATGAAATTCTGTGCAGCTATCGATCTTGGCGCATCCAGTGGTCGCGTTGCGGTGGGCTCCCTTGAACAAGACTCCTCTAATCGAGGCAAGCTTGTAATTAAGGAAGTTCATCGCTTCAAGATTGATGTGAATGAGAATCTAGATCTTGGTCTGCGCTGGAATTGGTCAAAGATTGTCGAGGAAGTAAAGACCGGCCTTCTTAAGGCGCAAGAGCTCGGTGAGATTATCTCGATAGGAATCGATACCTGGGCGGTTGATTATGGCCTTATCGATAGCCAAGGCGAGCTCATTGAAGATCCATACTGCTATCGAGATGGTCGCACCGATGGCTTAATGCAATCAATTGCAGCGAGCATCGGCGCTGAATACATCTACAGCCGAACCGGAACTCAATTCATCTTCTTTAACACTGCTTATCAACTCTATGCAGCGAGAGAAACTCCTGCGCTTAAATCTGCTTCAACTTTCCTGATGCTTCCAGATCTACTGAACTTCGTATTCTGTGGTGTTCAGAGCAATGACGTCACCAATGCATCAACAACTCAACTTCTCAATGCACATACAGGTGACTGGGATTGGGAGCTCATTGAAAAGCTTGAGATTCCAAAGTCAGTCTTTCCGCCACTTCACAAACCTGGATATACAGTCGGAAGTATCAACGGGCATGGTTCGCTCGATGGCATCGCAGTAGTTGCTGTCGGTTCCCATGACACTGCTTCGGCTGTCGCTGGAATACCGCTTGCACCTACTCGTGACTCTGCCTATATCTCTAGCGGTACCTGGTCACTTGTCGGGCTCGAGCTCGACTCCCCCGTGACCGATGAAACCGCTCGCGCATTTAATATTACAAATGAAGCAGGTGTTGCAGACAGAATCCGCTTCATTAAGAACGTTTCAGGAATGTGGCTCTTAGAAGAGTCGGTGAAATATTGGAAGGAACAAGGCATCACAACCACGCCTGCAGAACTTGCTCGCGATGCTGCAGCCCTTCCACGTAAACAAATTATTGATACCAATGATCCACGCTTTGCAAAGCCTGGCGCAATGCCAGAGCGCATTGCTCAATACTGCGCAGAGACCAACCAGAGCGTTCCTGCAACGCCTGCAGAGTTTGCGCGTTGCATCTTCGACAGTCTCGCTGTTGCTTATGCCAAATCCCTCAGTGAATTAATTCAAGCATCTGGTCGCACAGTGCGGGAAATCAATATCGTCGGCGGTGGATCTTCCAATCAATTGCTCAATCAATTGACCGCAGATGAGACAGGTATTCCAGTCGTCGCAGGCCCTGTTGAGGCAACTGTTATGGGCAATTTAATTATTCAGATGATGAGCGCGGGAATGATCGCAACACTTGAAGAGGGTCGCGAATTGATTGCCCGATCTATTGAACGCAAGACCTTCATACCAACGAGCGCTAAGGTTTAGACCATGCGCCATCTCGAGCAGCGTGCGATTCATGGCACAGATTTAAGGGTTTCGCGCCTTAGTTTGGGAACTGCTCCCCTTGGTGGATTATTTAAAAGCGTTGCAGAATCTGAGAGCGACTCGTTAATTCATGAGGCTTTGAATTCTGGAATTAATTACATCGACACCGCACCTCTCTACGGATATGGCGTTGGCGAAAAGCGTGTTGGTCGTGGAATAAAAGGATTTAGCCCTGCACCTTCAATTTCTACAAAGGTTGGCCGCTTGCTTCGTCCCGGAAAGAATGCCGAGTACGACAAGTTCCCTGATTCAGATCCCAATGTAGAAATCTACTTTGACCACTCCCCTGCAGGAATCCGCAAGTCACTTGAAGAGAGCCTTACACGCCTTGGCAAAGAGAGTATTGAAATTGCTTATATCCACGATGCCGATAATTGGGTGCGCGAGGCAATCGACGTTGTTTATCCCGAGCTACATAAAATGCGGAATGAAGGTTTGGTAAAGGCGATCGGTATCGGAATGAATTGGTGTCCCACATCGGTTGCCATCATGAAAGAGACAGATCTCAATATTGCACTGATTGCTGGAAGATTCACCTTGCTCGATCAGAGCGCACAAGTAGAGCTCTATCCACTTGCACTTGCAAAGAAGGTTTCAATTATCGCCGCAGGCGTCTTTAACTCTGGCGTTCTAGCCAATCCTGTTGAAGGCGCTTACTACGATTACGAGATTGCACCTCGTGAGATTATTGATAAGGCCCGTGCAATCGCAAAGTTCCTTGAAAAATTTAACATCTCACTTGCTTCTGCAGCTCTTCAATTCCCGCTACGCCACCCAGCAGTTGCATCTGTTTTGACAGGCGCAGGATCTACAGCAGAACTTCGGGCTAATATCGCATCCTTCGATGCAACGCTTCCAGATGAACTCTGGAGCGAGATGGAAGAAGCTGGACTTATCTCTACGCTGCCAAACTAATTTGCTTACTTAGATAGTTCGCGAGGTCATCTCTCCGATACCTTCGATACCGGTAACAACAACTTGTCCCGCTTTCAGGTATTTCGTTGGCTTAAAGCCCATTCCAACACCTTCAGGTGTTCCGGTATTGATGACATCGCCAGGCATGAGCTCCATAAATTGGCTGAGATACCAAACGATATGGCTGATACCGAAGATGAGATCGCTTGTGCGTGAATCTTGGCGCTTCTCACCATCGACGGTGCAGTAGACGCGAACATCATCTGGCGAAAATTCATCACTTGTAACAATCTGTGGACCCATTGGATTAAATGTTGGAAATGACTTGCCCTTAACCCATTGTCCGGCACGTTCGATCTGCCAGTGGCGCTCAGAGACATCCTGACTTATTGAATAACCAAGGATGTAGTCACGCGCTTCTTCTTCTGACTTTAGATACAGAGCGCGCTTACCGATAACGATCGCAAGCTCTACTTCATAATCTGTCGCTGTTGAATTCGGTGGAATAGCAATCTCATCATTAGGTCCAATGAGGCAATCAGGCGCCTTCATAAACACCACTGGTTCTGGCGGCGGAGTCATGCCTGATTCAGCGGCGTGCTTTGCATAGTTAAGGCCAATACAGATCAGTTTTGTTGGACGAGCGACCGGGCTTCCGATACGCAGGCCTGCGATATCAAATGGAGTCTGCGAGCTAAGGTCTGCAGCCTTTACCTTCTCATAACCGCCAGCTTCGAGTTCATCGCGATTCCAATCCTTGATGAGATGATCAACATAAACTGCTTGCGCATCATTAATCATTACCGCTGGACGCTCTGAACCAAATTTTCCAAATCTCGCTATTCTCATGGCTCTACTTTAGCAAAATACTCATAGGATTCATATATGAAGATTGTTATCGCACCAGATTCATTTAAAGGAAGCGCAACTTCATCAGAGATTTCGGAATGGTTAGAGAATGGAATCTCATCTGGAATCTCACAGGTTGAACTGTTAAATAGTGAAATCATCAAAGTTGCAATTGCTGATGGCGGTGAAGGATCACTTGATTCAGTTCTATCAGCCGGATTCATCTCTCACACATTTTCAGTTACAGGACCTGTTGGAAATAGGGTCGATGCGCGAATAGGAATCAAGGGCGATACAGCGCTAGTTGAACTTGCTGAAGCATCCGGTTTAAGTCAGCTTCCAGAAAAGAAGCTATCACCCCTGCTTGCAACTTCATTCGGAACAGGCGAATTAATTCTGCGTGCACTAGATCTCGGTGCCAAGCGAGTAATTCTCGCTGTCGGTGGCTCAGCCTGTACAGATGCTGGGGCCGGCGCTTTACAGGCACTTGGAGGCCATTTACTTGATACGGAAGGTAATGAGATTGCACTCGGTGGTGCGGCGTTAGCGCACGTCAACAAAATCGATCTTACAAATCTTGACTCTCGATTAGTTAACACAGAATTTATCCTTGCTAGCGATGTAGATAATCCCTTGCTTGGACCAAAGGGTGCTGCTGCAATCTATGCACCTCAAAAAGGCGCTACCGCAAGCGATGTCGCTCTCTTGGAAGCAGCCCTGATGAATTTTGCAGATGTTGCAGGAACCAGCCACGTCACAACTTCTGGATCAGGTGCAGCAGGTGGCTTTGGCTTTATGGCATACACATTCTTAAATGCATCACATCAAAGTGGAATAGATACCTTCATTAAATTAACTGAGTTTGAATCACACTGCATTGGCGCCGATTTCGTTATTACCGGCGAAGGCATGTATGACTCGCAGAGCCTCAGAGGTAAAGCGCCTGTTGGTATTTACTCGGTAGCTTCATCTCATAACGTTCCGGTAGTACTTGTTTGTGGCCAAGCGAAGTTGAACAGTTCAGTAGATAATGCACCGAAATTTAGAGAGATCTATTCACTTGCATCATTTGAATCAGATATCAATAAATGTATTTCAAACCCACGCCCAATAGTTGAGAAAATTGGCAAAGTCATTGCACAAGAGCTCTTGAAGTAAATATCATTCTGACATGTCTGAAAACAAAGTTAGTTTTGAAGGTCGTACCGTAGTAATTACTGGAGCCGCCCGCGGAATTGGAGCTGCAACAGCTCGCCTCGTTGCCGCTCGTGGTGGAAAAGTTTTTGCACTCGATATCGCTAAGGATGGTCTTACCTCTCTTAAGGCAGAGCTAGGGCTTCCAGATTCTCAAGTTATTCCTCTAGATCTTGGCAATCAATCTTCAGTTAAAGAGACTATTGACTCAATCTTTGCTCAAGCAGGACGTATTGATGCGCTTATTAATACAGCTGGAATCGTTGGTCCAACAAACGTCAAGGTCGAAGATGTGAAATGGGAAGATTTCGAAACCACGCTACGTATCAACCTCTTCGGAACAGTCTGGCTGACACAAGCAGTTATCCCATATATGAAGAAAGCTAAATATGGCCGAATCGCTCACGTTGCATCAATCGCTGGCAAAGAAGGCAACCCAGGAATGTCGCCTTACAACGTATCTAAGTCAGGAATGATCGGCTTCGTTAAAGGTATCGCCAAGGAGATTGCAGCTGATGGAATCACCATTAACTCACTTGCTCCTGCCGTGATTCGCACGCCGATGAATGCAGATACCAGCGATGAGACTCTCAAGTACATGATTTCGAGGATCCCTATGGGTCGCGTTGGCGAGGCAGAGGAAGTTGCAGAACTCTTGGCATTTATGGGATCAGAAGCGTGCTCATTTACAACAGGCTTCACCTTCGATGCAACGGGTGGGCGCGCTACTTACTAAAGTAATTTAAGTTTCTTCGCCTCATCCTGCAGTTCACTGCGCACGCTCGGATGAGCTGCATGGTCAATTAAATTCTTTGCCTGCTCGCTCTGCGAACGACCAAAGCATGCAGCCGCTCCTTGCTCGGTGACAACAAATGAATGCTGAAAGCTTGTGATGTTCTCAGTCAACCTCGGCACAATTGTTGATACCTGAGCCTTTGGATGCCACGAAGGTAGGGCCATGAAAGATCGTCCTCCACGGCTATGCAGTGCGCCGACAATAAAGTCTGTAGAACCACCGAATCCAGAATAAATTTCACCGCGCACATGTGATGCGTTTGCTTGATCGAAGAGATCAACTTGAAGAGCTGCATTGATTGACTGCATCTTTGCTTGCTTTGCAATATTGCTTGGATCGTTTGTGCGTTCAGTGCGGAGCATCTGCACCCGGCGATTGAGGTGTAACCATTGATAGAGCTCCTTGCTTCCGAATATAAAGGATGCCGTAATCAGAACATCAGGATCCAAAACACCCATTTTCTGAAGTTCGAAGACGCCATCACTGAACATCTCGGTCCAGATTCTCAACGCTTTCCGATCCTTAAGTGAGGAGAGAACAGAATCCGGAATCGCGCCAATTCCTAGTTGCAGAGTCGAACCATCTTCGATCAGAGCTGCAATTCTCGCGCCGATTTCGAGAGACTCCTGGGCAAATGAAGTCTCTGCCTTCTCCTCTAGTGGCTCATCTACTTCGACCAGGTAATCAATCTCAGTCTCGTAAATTTGAGCATCTCCATATGTATATGGCATCTGTTTATTTGCCTGGGCGATAACAATTCCACCATGAGCACGAGCTGCCTCAATAGCAGCAGGCAAGATATTGACCTCGGTACCCAATGAGACTGTGTCATGGCGCCGCTCTGATGTGTGAATGAATACCGCATCAGGTCTCGCGAAATCTCTAATGACAACTGGCAGCAGCGATAGACGAGATGGAATGTATTTAAGACGTGGGTGTCGCCTCATGCCATGGCCAACAAAGGCGCTCTCGTAGGTGATTCCCTCTCGATCCGGAATCCCCTTTTGTGCATTGAGCATATGAATTGTAAATTTCTCAAGACTTTGATCGGCGGCAGCGAGAAGTGTGTGCGGAGCTGCAAAATTTCCAGAAGCGACAATCCGAGGATTATCTGGAAGGTGGGTCAGAACCGATTTCAATTGCTCGGTGTTAATAACTCGCATATGTGAAACTTACCGTGATAAAAAATATGCCATCACCCATATTGCGAGTGATGGCACTTCTTTTACTTACCTTTTACCTGTGTAGCCCCGAAGGGATTCGAACCCTCGTAGCTGACTTGAGAAGCCAGAGTCCTGGGCCGCTAGACGACGGGGCCAGATGACTAGTTAACCTTTCGGTCAACCCTTTCCATATTCATTTTTACTTCTGCACTGCTGTACTGCGCTGGGGTACCAGGACTCGAACCTAGACTTACTGAACCAGAATCAGCAGGGCTGCCAATTACCCCATACCCCAATATTTAATTTTCTTTCCCCTAAGTATGGCTACCTAGCGCAAGGTGAGAAGTTTACCCCACCGGCGCAGGCGAGATTTACAGCGCCAACGCGGCAGTTATGCGGTCTAGGCAAGCCTGCTTACCAAGGAGCTCCATTGATTCAAAGAGCGGTGGAGAGATGGTGCTTCCCGTCGTTGCGATACGCAGCGCCGTAAATGCAATACGTGGCTTCAGTCCCAACTCTTCAATAAGAGATGCACGAAGTGCTGCCTCAATACTTTCATGGCTCCATGTTGCAAGGCTTTCAAGATCCTTCAGCGAACGCTTCAAAATATCTTTCGCTGCCGCATCTGAAATCTTTGGAGCAGCTTCAGGATCTACTGCAAAATTCTTTACGAAGAGGAACTTCAGCAAAGCTGGCGCTTCATCTAATTTAACGATGCGCTCTTGAATAAGTGGAAGTGCCTTCTTCACGAGAGCAATCTCATCATCACTACCTGTGATGACATCGGCTTTCTTCAAGAATGGAATCGTCCACTTGGCAAACTCGTCCAGTGGCAAAGCACGAATTTTATCTCCGTTGATTGCTTCCAACTTCTTCATATCAAAGCGAGCAGGAGAAGAGTGGACCTTCTCAACTGTAAAGAGTTCGGTGAGCTCCTTCATTGAGATATTTTCACGATCATCCCCTGGTGACCAACCGAGAAGAGCTAGATAGTTACAGATTGCCTCAGGTAGGTAACCTTGTTCGCGATACCAAGCAATCGATACTTCGCCATTGCGCTTAGAAAGCTTTGCGTTGTCTTGCCCCATAACAAAGGGAAGGTGGGCAAAGACTGGATAATCCTCTGGCTTAACGCCCATCGCCTGATAGACGCGAATCTGACGAGGTGTAGATGAGAGCAAATCTTCTCCACGCAGAACGTGAGTAACGCCCATCATCACATCGTCGACTGCGACTGCAAGTGTGTAGAGCGGTGAACCATCTGCACGGACCATAACGAAGTCAGGCACGAACTTGTGATCGAAAGTCACATCTCCGCGAATCTCATCTGTAAATGTTGTTGTGCCATCAGGCATACGCATACGTACAACTGCTTCGCGACCTTGCGCCTTGTAAGCAGCAATCTGATCCGCAGTTAAGTCGCGACAGTGGCCGTTGTAACCTGGTGCGACATTTGCCTTCCGTTGTTCTTCGCGAACAGCTTCAAGTTCATCTGGTGAGCAGTAGCAATGGTAAGCATCTCCTTGATCAAGAAAAGTTTGTGCCCACTTTGCATAAATATCTAAACGTTGAGATTGAAGGTATGGACCGTTAGGGCCACCTACTTCTGGGCCCTCATCCCAATCGAGTCCAAGCCACTTTAAGGTATCGATCGCTGCTTGGATGTACTCATCTGTAACGCGAGTAGTATCTGTATCTTCGATACGGAATAAAAAGGTTCCACCGGTATGGCGCGCATAGGCCCAGTCAAAGAGCGCTGTGCGGATATTTCCTACGTGCAGATCACCTGTAGGAGATGGTGCAAAACGTACCTTTACTTTTCTCGCTGTCATGGTCGGGCGCTCACCTTATTTGTTAGTTGGCCAAGGCCATCGATGGAGATTGCAATAGTTGATTTCTCAGGCATCGGACCTATTCCGGCAGGCGTTCCAGTAATGATGACATCGCCTGGAAGAAGTGTCATAACTTGAGTTACGAAGTGAACAATATCTTCCACTTTAAAGATCATCTCGCTTAAGGTCGCATCTTGCTTTACCTCGCCATTTAAGGTGGTTGAGATGCGCTGAGTGCCTGGAATGAAATCTGTATCAATCCATGGTCCGATTGGACAGAAGGTATCGAAGGATTTTGCACGCATCCACTGCCCATCGCGCTTCTGTAGTTCGCGAGAAGTCACATCATTTGCCATCGTGTATCCAAAGATCACATCTTTAACGCGCTCTTTTGGCACTTCCTTGCAGACGCGACCGATAACAATCGCAAGCTCTGCTTCATAATCAATCGATGGTGCCATTGCCGGCCAGACGATTGTGTCGCCAGGGCCAATGACAGATGTATTTGGTTTTAAGAAAATGATTGGCTCTTCAGGAACTGCGCTTCCCATTTCAGCTGCATGGTCTGCATAATTCTTTCCAACGCAGACAATCTTGGAACGCGGAATTACTGGGGCTAATAGGCGAACCTTAGTGAGCTCAACCTTTGCCGCTGTCTTCTGGATGCCGTGATAGATCGGATCACCTGAGATGATTGAAATCTGATTATCTTCTTCGAGGATTCCAAAGAGTGGGTCGGTACCTAGACCTGCATCTGGTTGAGGCGAAAATCTAACTACGCGCATAGGGCAATCTTATCTTTTGCGTCGCGCAATACCCAATTGGTGGCTAGATGAGGTGATGATCTCCGCTGGAATCGATATAGAAAACAGTAGCTTTTGGCGCAAATTCGGTAATGACAAGTGAAGATGCTGGCTTCTCTCCCACTGTTACGACAGATTCAATTCCAGTGATTCCTGATGCGAGAGCAACAGTTAATACCGCTTGCAAAGAATCGAGTTGTAGAGATGGTGCTGCAACATTGATTGCAACATAAGTGCGACCGGTTGTGTCACGAAGAGCGGCAGCCTGCTTTGCTTGACTGCGGGCAAGAGTCGATGATGCAAGTGTGACAAGTTTGAGATCTTCAGGATTATTCATGCTCATCAACCTCCTCTTCTAGGCGCTCAATAATAACGGAGCTAATTCTGCGACGACGCCCGATTGGGCGCTCTGATGTAATCGAAAATCCATGCAAGTTAATGGTTGAACCAGCGATAGGTACACGCCCTAACTTCTCAGCCATATATCCGCCAATAGTGTCTACATCATCGAACTCTTCGCGATTGATCTCGATTTTGAGTTCATCGGCCAAATCTTCAATATGCATCGATGCCTTAGCGCGAGCCTTGGTCTCAGAGATCCAGTTGAACTCTTCTACGCCATCGTCGTATTCATCGGCGATCTCGCCAACAATTTCTTCAATAATGTCTTCAATGGTGATGATTCCAGCTGTTCCACCATATTCATCAACGACGATGGCCAAGTGAATCTGGTCGCGCTGCATCTCTTTGAGCAACTCTGCCGCTTCCTTATTTTCGGGAACGAAGACGGCAGGACGCATATGCTGCTCAACTTTTTCAGTGGTCTCAGCCTCGTGATGATCTAGTGCGCGCTTTGCTAAATCCTTCACATATGCAATTCCAATAATGTTATCGATATTCTCGCCTGTCACCGGAATACGTGAATACCCAGAGCGCAGCGCAAGTGAGAGCGCCTGACGCAGAGATTTATCTCTCTCAATCCAGACCATATCCGTGCGGTGAACCATCAGCTCTCGCACCAAGGTGTCTCCGAGTTCGAAGACATTCTGCAACATCTCGTGTTCGTCGGATTCAACTAATCCACGGTCATGGGCATGATCCATTAACTCGCGGAGTTCGTTCTCATTAGTGAAGAGCCCCCACTGAAAGCCTTTATCTGGTGTGATGAGGTTGCCCAGTCCGATTACGCTCTTAGCAATCGGTGTATATATAAAAGCTAGAGCAAGGCTTATCTTCTTACGGATTGCGTTCAACGCTGCGACCATTCTTTAACTATCTTCTCTTGCAGGGTAAACATAACCTTCTCTTCATCGGGATCAGCATGGTCATATCCCAAGATATGAAGTAGTCCATGAGTCGCAAGGATATACATCTCGTGTTCAACGCTATGGCCGGCCGTTGCTGCCTGCTTTGCAGCAACTGCAGGAGAAATGACGATATCTCCTAAGGTAACAACGTCGCCTTTCTTTTCAGGCATATCCATAGGAAAAGAGAGAACATCGGTCGGCCCATCTTCCTGCATCCACTTAATGTGAAGTTCTTCCATCTCTTGGACATCGACAAAGCTCAGAGAAATTTCACACTGCGGATTGAGCTCCATGTACTCGATGCCGTAATCGAGCAATGAGGTGATCTCTTTATCGGGCACGAGCGCGCCAGAACGATTAACTAATTCGATTGTCATAGTGTGTTTTTAGTTGCTGCGTAGAGGGCGAGGAACAGATTTCGTCGCATCATATTTATCGTACGCCTTAACGATATCTCCGATAAGACGATGGCGAACAACATCCTCTGCTGTTAGCTCCATGAAAGAGATGTCATCAACGCCATCGAGAATATCTCTGATAATTCCAAGGCCTGAACGCTGACCGTTTGGTAGATCGTTCTGTGTGATGTCACCAGTAATAACCATTTTGGAGCCAAAGCCAAGGCGAGTAAGGAACATCTTCATCTGCTCTGGCGTTGTATTTTGCGCCTCATCCAAGA